>DASPZW010000205.1:0-4104 GCA_035636055.1 Actinomycetota bacterium | reverse complement strand
TGGCTCTCTCACAGCGCCAGGCGCGGTCAAACAGCAACACTTCGAGTCCGTGCCTTCTGCACGACTCCTAAAACGGTGTCATGGGAAAATAGCGAATCCGACGTGACCACGAAGAGTGGTCGACCCCCCCATGACCGCCCGCCGCCCAGGAATTCTCGTGTCAGTCCCTCTGCCCAAGCGGCCACGAGGCAGCGATGGTCGCCGGCCTCCTGCGAGCCCTCGCCCGGACCTGTCACCAGGCGTTCCTCACGGCGTTCCCTCCCCCCCGGCGCGGCCGGAACTGCTGCGAGCCGCCACCTGGCGGGCCGCCCGCTACGGCGTGAACGGGGACCTCGTCGACGTCACCGGGCGGCGATCCCTGCCGAGTCGGAGGATGATCGCCGCACTCCTGGACTTCGTCGGCCCGGCACTCGACGAGTTCGGCGAGCGGGAGGAGGTCGCCGACCTGGTCGAGCGAACCCTGCGGCACGGCACGGGGGCCGCTCGCCAGCGCAGGGCGTTTGCCCGGGCCGGCCGCCCGGAGGATGTCGTCGACTACATCGTGGAACAGACCAACGCGGGGTAGGCGTCAGAGAGACGTGGCCTGCGGCCCCCGGATCTGGCGGATCCTCGACACGGCCCGGATCCGGGCCTCGGCAACCCGGTCGGCCGCCACCGATGGCGTGACCCCTTCCTTCCTCGCCGTCTCCAACACCCTGGCCACGTTGCCGAAGATGCTCTCGATCCTGAGGTGGGCCCGGCGCTCGTCGTAGCCGTTGAGCTCGTCGGCGACGTTGATGACCCCCCCGGCGTTGATGATGAAGTCGGGCGTGTAGAGGATCCCCGCCGCGGCGAGCACGTCGGCGTGGCCGGGCCGCAGCAGCTGGTTGTTCGCCGCGCCCGCCACGGCGGTGCAGCGCAACTCGGGGATCGTCTGGTCGTTGATGACCCCGCCGAGGGCGCACGGCACGAAGACGTCGCAGGCGACCGCATGGATCTTGGCCGGGTCGACGGACTCCACCCGGAAGTCGGCCACCGTCTGCTCGACGTGGTCCCGGTTGACGTCGGCGACCACGACCTCGGCCCCCGACCCGACCAGGTGACCCACCAGGGCATGGCCGACCTTCCCGACCCCCTGGACGGCGAAGCGCCGCCCCACGAGGGACGGCTCACCCCACAGCTCGATCGCGACGGCCCTCAGCCCCTGCATGACCCCGTAGGCCGTAGCCGGGGAGGGGTCGCCCGAGCCTCCGTAGGCGGGCGAGATGCCGGTCACCCAGCGGGTTTCCCGGCGGATCATGTCCATGTCGTCGCCGGTGGTCCCGACGTCCTCGGCGGTGATGTAGCGGCCGCCGAGGGTCTCGATGAACCGCCCGTAGGCACGGAGGAGCTCCTCGGACTTCGGCCCCGTGTCCTCCGCGAGGATCACTGCCTTGCCGCCCCCGAGGTCGAGGCCGGCCGCTGCGTTCTTGTAGGTCATCGCCTTGGCGAGGCGCAGGGCGTCGGTCAGTGCGGCGGCCTCCGACTCGAAGCGCCAGAAGCGCGTGCCGCCGAGGGCCGGACCGAGGGCCGTCGAATGAATGGCGATGATCGCTCGGAGCCCCGACGACCGGTCGTAGTTGAAGACGACCTGCTCGTAGTCCTCCCCCGCGACCCGGTCGAACACATCCACGCACGAGATTGTAGTTCCAAGCCCCACGAATCCCGGCGCGGCGCGGTTTTGGCCGCCGTCGTGAACAATGGAGGGACATGGTGCCGTCCAGCCAGCTCCGCGTGTACGAACCCCTCGAGTCGTTTCCCGAGGAGGCCCGCGTGCGCTGGGCCGCTTATATCGAGTCGGATGCACCCCTGCCGACGGTCTGGCCGTACAAGGAGACGCCCTTCGACGGCATCGGTGGGCACGGCGCCGTCGGCCTGATGTACCCGGTCCCGGGTGACCACGCCTTCGTGCGCCGGGTCAACGGGAGCTGGCTGGTGTGCCCGTGGAGCATCCAGGTGAGCGTCCTCACGGGGATCCTGGCGTTCCGGACGGCTGTCCCCGGGGACATGGCGGACATCCTCGTCCCCGAGAGCGAGGCACAGCGGGCGTCCAGCCGCCTGGAGCAGCTGCGGCGGGAGAACCCCGGGCTCCGCGACAGCGTCGCCACGGCCGCCTGGCACGTACCCTTCCGCTGGCTCGCCGCCTTCGACGACGCCGAGCGGATCCTCACCGCAGAGCGGGGCCTACCCAGGGCCGGCCCGACCGGGAGGGCAGGCGAGCGCGGCGCCGTACGGCTGCGGTACGAGACAGATCTCGCCCTCGCGATCGCCCGCCTGCGCCGGGCCTCGGAGATCCTCACGGAGGGCGGGATGGATGAAAGCATCGTCACGCCGGTCTCCGAGCTGGCCGATTGGATGAGCGGCTTCGACCCCGACTCCACCCTGGAGCTCGACTACTGGGACCTCGCCGGACTGTTCCCGGCCGACGAACTGGAGGCGGACCGCTCCGCCGGCGAGATCTGGGCGTGCCTCGAGGCGATGGAGCTGGGCGACGTCGAGGAGAGCCGCCGCCGGTACGCACGGCTCGCCGCCTGGTGGGAGCAGGTCCGCTCGGTCGAACGGGCGAACTGACGGGTTGGTAGTCGTCGTTCAGGGCCACGCGACGGACCGTCTCGGGCCCCTGGGGCCATCTCGTTGCTCTGAGGTACCAAAGCGGTATTCGACAGCAACGAAAAGGGGCCATCAATGCCGCCGGGAGCTACCATGGCCCCACATGTCCATTCCCGTCCCGCTGCCGGACCTTCCCGACACAATGTCCCGGTTCGGCTTGGCGCCCTACCTCCTCACCGTCGGGCCGGACGCCACCCCGCATGCGGCGTCGGTCACCGTCGAGTGGTCCGAGGGCAGGTTGCTGGCGGGCGCGGGCCGGCGCACCGCCGCCAACCTCCGTTCCAACGAGGCGCTCGCCCTGCTCTGGCCCCCGCCCTCGCCGGGCGACTACAGCCTGATCGTGGACGGCTGGGGGGCCGTCCGGGAATCGGGGCCGCACCTCGTGGTAATGATCCAGCCGATGAGCGCCGTCCTGCACGTGACGGCCAGGAGCCCGTAGGACCCTCCAGCGACACAAACGGCTCCGCCCGTGGGCGGAGCCGTTGTGGCCAGGGCTGGAATCGAACCAGCGACACCCCGGTTTTCAGCCGAGTGCTCTACCGCCTGAGCTACCTGGCCCTGCTGGGCCCTCGAAGTGTCCCTCGGGAACCCGCCATGAGGCCAGAGGATAACGCGCTCGCGCCCCAGACCGGACTTGAACCGGCGACCTGGTCCTTGACAGGGACCCGAGCACTCCAGACTGCTCCACTGGGGCGGATACCACGATGATAGCCGGGATCGGCCCACGGGGGCCGCTCGGACGCCGTTTTGGGTTCCGCCCCGATTCCGCCTGGGGGCGCCCCCTTAGCCGTGGCTGAAGCGGTACCCGACGCCCCGGACGGTCTCGATGAAGCGGGCGTGCTCCTCACCCAGTTTGGCCCGGAGCCGCCGGATGTGGACGTCCACCGTCCGCACCCCGCCGTAGTACTCGTAGCCCCAGACCCGGCTGAGCAGCGTCTCCCGCGTGAAGACCCGCCCGGGGTGCGACATCAGGAACTTCAGCAGCTCGAACTCCATGTAGGTCAGCTCGATGGGGGTCCCCCGCAGCGTGGCCCGGTAGCTGTCGGGCTCGACGACCAGGTCCCGGACCGTGAGCGCGTCCGGAGCCTCTCGCTGGAACCGCCAGCGAACGAGTCGCAGCCGTGCCGCCAGCCCGCTGAGCGTGTAGGGATCCTCGATGAAGTCGTCGAAGACCCCGTCGCTGAACTGGAGCTCGGGAAGCTGGCCGGTCTCGATGACGGGCACCACCGGCGCCGGCCCCAACCAACCCTCCTTGCGCCCCCGCTGGCACCAGGCGACCCCGTCGGTGGCCCAGGCGCGGAGGTCGATGATCACCGCCGACCAGCCGGTCCCGATGTCGAGGTCGTCGTGGATGATCTCGGCCAGGCACTCGTAGCCGAGCGCGTCGAGATCGGAGGCGAGGCCGGTCATGCGCGGCCGGTCGCCCCCCGCCAACAGCAGGCGTGGCTTGCGGCGCCCTGCGGCCGGCTCGGGGTC
>DASPZW010000204.1:0-3379 GCA_035636055.1 Actinomycetota bacterium | reverse complement strand
CGCTCGTGGCGGTGGCGGCCCTGGTGTTCGTGGCGGCGATGACCGGCCTCGCCGCGGCCCGGGGTCCGAATCCCAACGCCGTGCCGACCGCCCAGCAGGTGGACGATCGGACGATGTCCCCGTTCTGCGTGGGGCTGACCCTGGCGGCCTGCCCGTCGACGGAGGCCCTCCAGCTCCGGGCGGCCATCTCGGACATGGTCGCCCAGAGGAGGACCAACCGCGAGATCGACGCGTTCCTCCTCGCGAGCTACCCGAAGACGGTCATCGGTGCCCCCCGCAATCCCGTGGCCTGGCTGGTGCCGGCCCTTGCGATGCTGGTGGGCCTGGCGGTCGTCGTCACGGTGGCCTTCCGCCGATGGGGCGGCCCCGACGACGCCGGCTTCGGCCCAGGCTCGGGCCCGGGCTCCAGCCCCCCGGATGGACCGCCCCCGCCCCTGTCACCGGGCGACGGCGCCCGGCTCGCCGCCGACCTGCGGCGCTTTGCCAAGGGCGTGTCGGAATGACCTACGGCCTCATCGGCGTCGTCCTCGCCGGCGTTGTCCTGTGGATCCTGCAACCGCTGCGCACCCACCGGGGGGCGGCGGGCCTGGGCCAGGCCGCCAGCGACTCCCGTAGGGAGGCCCGGTGGAAGGAGCTGGTCGACGCCAAGCACGCCCTCTACCGCTCGATCCTGGACCTCGAGACCGACCGCTCCGTCGGCAAGGTGTCCGAGGAGGACTACGTGATCCTCCGCCGCCAGCAGGAGGGCGAGGCCCTCGACGTCCTCCACCAGATGGACGCCCTGGTGGCGGCCGAGGCTGGCCCCCCAGACGGGGAGCCGGACGGGGCACCCGTCAGGGAGGACCTGCTGGAGGCCGAGATCGCCGCGGCCCGCGAGCGGCTCCGCCCCCGATCCGACTCGGGCACGTGAGGCGGGCAACCCTCGCCACCGCAGGGGTCGTGGCCCTGTGGCTGGCGGTCCTGGTACCGGCCCTTGGGGCCGGTCGGGGGCCGGGCCAGACCCCCTCCCAGGTGAGCATCGGCGGCACCGTTGTGAACGGGACGGCGGGAGCATCGCTGCCCGGGGGCCTCTCGGTCACGGCCACGGAGGTGGATGCCGGCGCCACAAAGCAGGTGGCAACGAAGACGGCAGCGGTGAGGCCGGGCGGGGCGTTCAAGATGGACGGCTTCCCCGGCCAGACCGGCGACCGCTACGTGGTGGGCACCGACTACCTCGGCGTCACCTACTCGAGCGAGGCGACGGCGGGCACCGCCACCACGCTCAAGGTCTACGAGACGACGACGGACAGCTCGGTCCTCTCCGTCCCGTCCTCCACGCTCACCGTGATCATCGGCAAGCAGGGCAACTACAACGTCCTCCAGCTGTTCACCGTCCACAACGGGGCCGACCGCAGCTACATCGGCACCGCCACGCCCGGGGCCACGGGGGGCCCGGCGACCCTGGAGCTGCCGATCCCGGCCGGTGCCACCGCGTTCTCGGCGGTGCAGGGGCTGGCGAACGGGCTGACGGCGGCCCCGGACGGGCTGGTCGCCTCGATCGACCCTGTCCAGCCCGGCAACACCGACGTCTCCTACCTCTACAACATCGCTGTGCCCCGCAGCGGGTGGGGCATGAACCTGCCGGTCGTCTATTCGACCGCAAAGGTGGAGGTGCTCGTCGATCCCGGCCTGACGCTGACGGGACCAGGCCTCAGGTTCCGCCAGTCGGTCACCATCGGCAAGCAACGGTACAAGGACTACCAGGCGTCGGGCCTGGCGCCCGGGACGTCGCTGACCGCCGATATCGCCCCAACCGGCTCCACGTCGCCGACGCTGTACCTGGGCCTCGGCGCCCTCGTCGTGCTCGTCGTGGCGACGGCGTTCGGCCTGCCCCGCCTCCGGCGTCGCCGGAAGCGACCGGCACGGGAGGCCGCCCCCACCGACGTGGTGGCGGCGTCGGCCGCTGGAGCTCCGGTGGAGGCCCCGGGAAGCCGCCAGGAGCTCATCGACGAGATTGCTGCCCTCGACGAGGCCCACGCGGCCGGCAGCCTCGGGGAAGACGAGTACGCAGCGCAGCGGGCAGCTCTGAAGCAACGCCTGGTGGCCCTCACCACCGCCTTCTCATCTCATGGGTCCGCACCTTCCGGCGCGCCCCGGTTTGGGCCGGGCAGCAGCGGTGCTTCCCCCGACCCATGATCGAGATCCGCCGGCTCACGCGGCGCTTCGGACCCACCAGGGCGCTGTCCGGGATCGACCTCGACATCCCGACGGGCGAGACGGCGGTCATCTTCGGCCACAACGGCTCAGGCAAGACGACGCTGATCAAGGTGATCGCGGGCCTGCTGCGGCCCACGTCCGGCCGGGTGCTCGTCGACGGCCGGCCGCCTCGGGAGCGGCGGGGCCGGCTCGGTTTCCTCGGCCACGACCTCTACCTGTACCCGCACCTCTCCGCGATGGAGAACCTCGTCCTGTTCGCCCGGCTCTACGACGTGGCCCCGGAGCAGGCGGCTGGAGCGCTGGCGGCCGTGGACATGCTGCATAAAAAGGATGCGCTGGCGCAGACCCTCTCCCAGGGCGAGGGCCAGCGGGTGGCCCTGGCGAGGGCGACGCTGCACGATCCCGACCTGCTGCTCGTAGACGAGCCGTTTTCGGGCCTGGACGAGGCGTCCGCAGCGGCCCTGCCGGCCATCCTGCGGCGGGAGGGCCGGACGCTGGTCGTCGCCACGCACGACGTGGAGCGGGGCAAGGCCATCGCCGACCGGATCGTGACGCTCGAGCGGGGCCGGGTCGTCTCCGCATGACGTGCAAGCGCCGCAACGATCCCCGTCACCACACTGGGTGGTCGGTTGTCCTGCCCCAAAGGGGATCGCTCGCGATGTTTGGTTGTCTGACCGCGTTATGCGCGGTGAAACAACCAAAGAAAATCCGGATTCGCCCAGAATCCGGACGAAGTGGTCCATTGACGGGTTGGCAGAGGGCGACACAACCACTTTCCGTGAGCCCGGGCGAGAATTCGGGCCGGGTCCGGGCCCAACCAGGCCTCGGAAGGTGAACAACGTTCGCAAGATGTTCGTTCTGGCCGCCAAGGACCTTCGTTCCGAGGCCCGGGCCAAGGAGATCGCCCCGCCCATGGTGCTGTTCGGGCTGATCCTCGTCTTCCTGTTCACTCTCAGCTTCCCGCCCGGGGCCGGCCGGGCCCCCGTCCCCGGTCCGGTGGTCGGCGCGGTGGGCAGCCGCGAGCTGGCCGGTGCCTTCCTCTGGGTCAGCCTGCTGTTCGCCGGGATCCTCGGCTTCGGCCGCAACGCGTCGACCGAGCGCGAGGGCAACCGCATCGAGGGCCTGCTGCTCGCCCCGGTCGACCCAGCCGCCCTCTTCGCCGGGAAGGCGCTGGCGAACTTCT
>DASPZW010000203.1:0-2152 GCA_035636055.1 Actinomycetota bacterium | reverse complement strand
TGGTCGCCACCATCACCGACCAGTTCGGCAGGCCCTTCAGCGGCGCCCTCGTGCGCTTCGCCCTGCTGGGGGTCAACGCCGCGTCCACGACCTCCTCGTACACGACCGGTGCCGACGGGAAAGCCGCGTTCCTCGATAGGGGGGTAAACGTTGGTATCGACACGCTCGTTGCTTTTGTGGATCTCCAGAACACCGACAACCTTGATCCGGGGGACCCGGTGGACACGGCGAACATCTTCTGGCTCCCACAGCCCGGGCAGGGCTACTGGCTGGCGGCGTCCGACGGCGGCATCTTCAACTACGGCCCTGCCACCTCGTTCGAGGGTTCGACGGGGGGGATCCACCTCAACCAGCCGATCGTGGGGATGGCCCGGACGCCGTCGGGATTCGGCTACTGGCTCGTCGCCAGCGACGGCGGGATCTTCGCCTTCGGGGATGCCACCTTCCGAGGCTCCACCGGCTCGATCCACCTCAACAAGCCCATCGTCGGCATGACCGCCACACCCGACGGGGGGGGCTACCTCATGGTCGCCAGCGACGGGGGCATCTTCGCCTTCGGCAACGCCACCTTCCAGGGATCGACAGGGTCCATCCACCTGAACCAGCCCATCGTCGGCATGGCGTCCACCCCCACCGGCGGCTACTGGTTGGCGGCGTCCGACGGCGGCATCTTCAACTTCGGACCGGGCGCCTCCCTCTACGGGTCCCTCGGCTCGGTCCACCTCAACAAGCCGATCGTGGGCATCGGATCCATCTCCGACGGCAGCGGCTATTTCATGGCGGCCAGCGACGGCGGCGTCTTCAACTTCGGACCCGGCGCCACACTCTTCGGCTCGGCGGCCGGCGCACCGCTGAACAAGCCGGTCGTTGCGATCGCCGTCGCTCCCTGAGGCGGGACGACCATGTCAGAGCAGGAACCAGCGCAGTCGCAAGGCCCCCAGGGCCAGCGGGTCGTGCTCGGCCGGAACACCCCCGACGGCATGGTCCGCTTCCAGTGGACGGGGGCCGAGCCCGACGGCCTCGACGACACGAAGTTCGCACTGGCCTGCGGCGCGGTGTGGGAGGGCGACGACCTCGTGACCTACAACCTCCAGCACTTCAAGCACAACTTCCAGCACTGGGTCGACGAGTTTCTCGAGGACTCGGACTGAGCCCCGGGTCCGGCCAGACCATCTCGATCTCGGGCTACCGCGACTTCAGCGAGATCGGCCGCGGCGCCTCGAGCATCGTGTACCGGGCGGTGAACGAGAAGCTCAACCGTCCCGTCGCCATCAAAGTCCTCCTGGCCGGGGCCGACGACCGAGCCCGGCGGCAGTTCGCGCGGGAGCTGGCCATCGTCGTCCGGCTGGGCAGCCATCCCCACATCGTCCAGGTCTTCGACGCCGGCCTGACCGACGACGGCAGGCCCTACGTTGCGATGGAGCTGTACGACCAGGGTTCCCTGTCCGACCGGCTCACCCGCGGCGGCACGCTGAGTGTGGAGGAGGCACTCGACATCGGCGTCAAGATCTGCTCCGCCGTCCAGGCGGCCCACGACGCCGGGATCCTGCACCGCGACATCAAGCCGCAGAACATCCTCATGTCGGACTACGGGCCCGCCCTGGCCGACTTCGGCGTCGCCCGTGCTGCGGGCAACCTTGACGCCTCGCAGACCCTCAACTCGCTCACGCCGTGGCACGCCGCGCCCGAATGCTTCGCTGACGACTCCGTGACGGCGGCATCCGACGTCTACTCGCTGGGCTCGACGTTGTTCACGCTGCTCGCCGGCCGGCCGCCGTTCGCGGGGGCACCCGACGAGCCCGTCATCCGCTACGAGGCACGGCTGGCCCGCACGCCCGTCCCGCACATCCCCCGGCCCGACATGCCGCCCGAGCTCCAGGCCATCCTGGAGTGGGCGCTCGCCAAGAGGCCGGAGGACCGCTACGGCTCGGCGGCAGCGTTGGGCGAGGCGTTGAAGGGCCTGCAACTCCGAGGCCCGGCGAGCCTGGCGCCGGCGCCGCCGGAAGCGGCGTCGCCCTGGAGCCCCGGCGGCGGTGGGAACGGCGGCATGACGCTGCGGCGGGGCGAGCTGCCGCCCGGTGTGCCGGCCGTCACCCCGCCGGCGACGGGACTGCCTCCGGTGGCCCCACCGTGCCCGGCGGGGCCGGCGGAC
>DASPZW010000202.1:0-5468 GCA_035636055.1 Actinomycetota bacterium | reverse complement strand
CGCAGCGTGCAGACGGTCACCGGCCGCAGGCCCCGCTTGACCAGCCCCGCGAGCCTGCCGCGCAGCCCCGGCCCGGATGCCACCGAGATCGACGGGTCGAACCGGTACCGGCCGAGCATGTCGACCACCGCGGCGAGGCCGTCCCCCTCCGGCCGGGCACCCCCGGGCGCCACCTCGAGGAAGAGGCGGTCGAGCGCCACGCCGGTGCCGTCGGGGACCTCCCCCGCCAGCCGCTTTGCCGCAGCGGCAGCCCGGGCGCGCTCGACAACGTCCTGATAGGGGTCACCGCTCATGCCCGAGAGTCTACGCGTATGCTCCTCGCCAGCATGCAGGCACGCCAAATCCACCAGGTCGTCGTCACTGCGTCCCCCGGAGACGCCATCACCAACGCCGCCTTCGAGACGCGCACGCTCCTGCGGCGCGACGGGGCGGCCTCGGACATCTACGCCCGCTTCATCGACCCCACGCTCGCCGGGGAGGTCCTGCCGCTCGGCAGCTTCCCGTCCGGCCGCCCGGACGGCGTCATCCTGTACCACGCCTCCATCGGGCAGTCCGAGGTCACCCGCTTCCTGATGGAGCGGCCCGAGCGGCTCGTGATGCTCTACCACAACATGTCTCCGGCGGCGCCGTTCGCCCCCTACGACCCCGGCTTCGCGGCGCTGCTGGAGCAGGGCCGGCGCGAGCTGGACCAGCTACGTGATCGGGTGACGCTGCCGCTCGCCGTTTCGTGCTTCAACGCCAGTGACCTGGAGTCCCACGGCTACCGGGACGTCAAGGTCGCACCCCTCATTGTCGACCCCCGCCGGCTGCTGTCGGTGACCCCGCATGCCGAGACCGTCCGCTGGCAGGCCGAGGTACCGGGACCGGTCCTGCTGTTCGTGGGCCAGCTGCTCCCCCACAAGCAACCCCACGTGCTGCTGCAGGCCTTCCACGCCCTCTGCACCTACCTGCTCCCCGATGCCCACCTCTTCCTGGTCGGCGCCCCCCGCCTGCCGCGCTACAAGGAGGTGCTCCAGTTCTTCATCGAGGAGCTGAACCTGACCCACGCCGGGATTATCAAGAGCCCCGTCAGCGAGGCCGAGTTGGTCGCCTACTACCGCCGGGCCGACGCCTTCGTCACCCTCAGCGAGCACGAGGGGTTCTGCGTGCCGCTGCTGGAGGCGATGGCGTTCGAGAAACCGATCCTGGCCCGCGCCTGCGGGGCGATCCCGGGGACGCTGGAGGACGCGGGCCTCATGATCGGCCCGGACGACGGTGCGCTCGTCGCCGCCGAGGCCATGTGCGAGATCCTCTCGAACGACCCGCTGCGGACTGCCCTCGTGGAACGGGGCCGGGTCCGCCTGCGCCACTTCCACCCGGACAACGCCCGGGCCATCCTGCTCGACCACCTGTCAACCTTGGCCTGAGCCAGTCAACCCTGGCCTGAAGCCTTTTGTCCAGATGCCTGCAAGACGGGGCCGACCTCAGCCGGTCAGGGCGTGGAGTTGCCGGTTGAGCTCCGCGTAGGCCGCACTGTTGAGGTGCACCCCGTCGAAGGTCTCGCCCGCCGGCGCCTCCAGCACCGGCACACCCAGCCCGCGGATCGCCTGGTTGACCGGCGAGACCTGGTCACCCCCGACCATAGTGGCGGTGGTTGCGGCGAACGGCAGCAGGCCCATCTCGGACCAGACATCCGTGTGGAACACCGCTGCGTACTGCGGGATGAGGAGCAGCACGGGCGTCGCCCCAGCCGCCTTGATCTGGTGGACCATCGTCGACAGGGCGTGCGTCACCGACGCCCAACTCCTGCCCGCGTTCAGGTCGTTGGTTCCAGCCGAGATCACCACGTAGCGGGGATGCATGGCCAAGGCGGCTGCCACCTGACCCCCCATTTGGTCGGCGAGGGCGCCGGGGATCCCGAGGTCCGGGACGCCCGGCACGCGCTCCGCCCAGAGCCATGCATGGCTGTCCCCGATGATCACCACCTTTGGTTCCGACGTCGCCGGCGGCGCCTCCGGCTGCGCCGGACCCTCAATGAGCGCGGGGTCCACCGCACCGGGCAGCGTGGTCGCGACATGGGCCGGCGTCGACCCTTTGATGGTGAGCACGGCCGTGCCGAGCACCACCACCACGATCGCCAGCACGAGGCCGCGTCGCACGCGGCGCAGGAACTGCCCTGGGGGTGCGTCCCCGATCGTCAAACCGTCCCCTCCCGGAGCGAAGTGGGAACCTCGGAGGGTCAGCCCGTGATCGCCTGCAGCTCCTGGTTCAGGATCTTGTACCCATCCGAGGACAGGTGCATCCCGTCGATGCTGTGCCCGGGTGGGACATCCACCACAGGGACTCCCATCTGGTGCATGGCGGCATTGAGCGATGCTACCTGGTCGGCGCCCTTCAGCACGACGACCGACCCGACGGATTTCGGGAAGAGCCCCAGCCCGATCCACGGGGCGGTGTTCATCGTCCTGGTGTAGGTCGGCACCTCGCAGAGGATCGGCGTTGCGCCGCCCGCCTTGATCTTGGCCACCATGTCTCGCAGGGTGACGGCGAGCCCCTGCCAGCTCTGCCCGATCGTCAGGTCGATCGATCCCGAGAAGACCACCACGTAGCGTGGGTGGAGAGCCAGGGCCGCCGGGATGGTGCTCGCCACGCCGTCGGTGGGCTCCCCGGCCCGGGAGAGGTTGGGGAGGTCGGGGGCGTAGAGCGTCCAGAGCCACCCGTGGCTGTCGCCGATGATGACCGCCTTGGTTTTCGCCGCCGTCGCCGCCGTCGCCGCCGTGACGGCACCCGGTCCGTCCGGCTGGTGCGCAGCGCTGGCCAGCACCGACCGCGAGTCGGTGTGGGTGGCCATGGACGGCCGGACCGCAAAGAAGGTGAACCCACCGACGGTCTCCAGCAGGGCGACGCCCAAGACGACGGCGGGACCGATCACCCGTGGGCTCAGCACCGCCCTGCGCCGGGAGGACGCCGCAGGGGTGCGGAACAGGCCCCCGACCATCCGGGACAGCTCGAGGGCAGGGCGGTCCGCCAGACGCTCGAACGCGATGGCAATGACCAGCGTGCAGGCGGTCCCGGCGAACAGTGCGGCAACGGCTGCCTGCAGGTATCCGTAGGGGAGCACCTGCCGGAACACCAGCGCTGCGACCGTCACGAGGACCGGGAAGTGGATGAGATACAAGCTGAACGAGATCCTGCCCAGCGCCACCATCGGGCGGGTCGAGAGCCAGTCCCGCACGTGGCAGTTGAGGAGCACACCCGCGAAGACCAGCACCGCGCCAAGCTCGCTCTGGAACTGGTAGGCGTCGAGGATGTGCAACCCCGGCAGGCCGTTGAGGTAGGCAGGGATGCCTTGCGGGGTGGGCACCAGGACCACGGCAATCCCGGCCGCCATGAGACCGAGGCCCAGGGCGGTGCCGGCCACACTGCGACGGAGGATCGCGTTCCTGGCGAGATAGAGGGCGAATCCCACGAGGAACAAGGAGAGGAAGCTCGTGCCACAGAGCGCGAACACGCCGGCGAACACCACCCAGAAGACCGGCCGGGGCACCCGCCGGTAGACCTGGGCCATCCCGAGGACGAGCAGCGAACCCCACAGCTCCCAGTGCAGCGTCCACACGGGCGGATCCACGGAGAAGGCGAGCGGCGGTGCCTTCAGCCAGCGGGCAATCATCGAGCCCGGCGGGAACACGCTGATGCCCTGGTTGCCTGCCACCACGGAGACAACGGCGTGCTTGAGCCCGTCCACGAACCGCAGCGGAGCGAGGTACAGGGTGTCCAGCCAGGTCGACTGCGACAGGGCCGCCGCCTGGTGCTTCGCCTCGGGCATAGCCATCAGCAGCGCCATGGCAAACACGACGGCGGCAAGCACGGGCACGCCGAGGCGCAGGACCCGTTTAGCGACGTTGCGGGTCAACCCGAGGTCGGACCTGATGAACGAGGGGGCGAGCACGAAGCCGCTCATCAAGAAGAACAGACCGACGGCGAAGTAGCCGTCCGCCAGGAAGAACAGCGGGGAGTGGATGAAGGACTTCTCCCAGCGGTAATGGGCAACGATGCTGACCCCGGCCGCTGCAGGGAGGAAGGCGCCGAGGTAGTGGAGGAGGAGGACCTGGAAGGATGCGAAGGCCCGCATCCCGCCCATGAACTCGAATCGCTCCCGGCCCGCCGCTGGTGCCGACGGCGCAGGGGCGCTGCCAGCCCCACACATCACCTGGCGCGGGAACTGCTGGGGCAGCCTCACCGGCAGTGGCGGCGGGAGCGCCCGCGACAGCGGGGGCGGGGGTCGCTGCGGTATCGGTCTTTCGGGGGCGCGGGACGGCACGGATCCCCCCGAAGGGGCCCAGATCGAACGGCGGGTGCGCTGGTGAACCGTCGGGGGGCAGATCGACACGTCGAGAGACTATTCGGCAGGCGGGCGGAAAAGCTAAATCGCCATGCCTGGACCGGGCCGCGACGGACGAATCGGTCGGCCCTCTAGATCGCCGCCGGCCGTCTTTGTGTGAATGGGTCGCACTATGCGCCCTCAGTACACAAAGATCATCATCGGACCCTACGTCAGGGTCGACTCCCGAGAATGAGAATGGGTTTCTTTGCGCGGCCTCGGACCGGCTGCGTCGCTCCAGTTTCACCACGTTCTGTGGTCACCCTATACCTGGTGGCCGGGTCCCGGCGCATCTTTGGCTGTCTCACCGCGCCTGGCGCGGTCAAACAGCCACAGTTCGAGTCCGTGGCCTCTGCAAGGCACCTAAAACGGGTGTTATGGGAAAATGGCGAATCCGATGTGACCACGAAGAGTGGTCGACCTCCCCCATGGCCGCCCGCCGCACGGTACTTCCCGTGTCAGACGTCGCTGCCGAGGAGGCCGGTCTCGCGGCGGGGCTCGCGATTCCCGCCAACGTGGACGACGACTATGTCCCCTACCGCTACCACCCCCAGATCGAGCACATGACCTGGGCGACAGACCTGGCATCCCGCCATGTGGCGGCGGGTCGGGCGGTCAACGAGAGCCTCCGCAACGAGGTGCAGGGCTTTGCCGCCGAGCTTGCGCAGCTCCGTGCCCACTACGGGCGCCTGGAACGCGCCCTGACCGCGGCGCGAGCCGAGATCGAAGAGCTGCGGGCGGAGATGGCGGCCGCCGCCGAGGAGTCCGCCCAGGCCCCAACCAACGGGGGCAGCCCGGCGGGCGTGGCGATCGCTCGCCGCCTCACCGGCCTCTGGGCGCGGGGAACCGCGGCTCCTAAGGGCTGGTGAGCCGGAGCCACGCCAGCGCCACACCCACCTCGGTGTCGTCGTTGCCGGGGCTCAAGGTGTTCCAGGGAAGGGTGAAGGGCGTGCGGACCACGAGCTGGGTGGTGTGGCGGGGGGACTCGTAACCGTCCGGGATCCGGCCGGCGTAGAGCAGGCCCCGCTCGTGGGGCGATCGCTGGAGGGGGACGGGGACCCGGTTCACCTCCAGGGCCAGGCCCTCGGCGATGTCCGGGCTCAAGGCG
>DASPZW010000201.1:0-2789 GCA_035636055.1 Actinomycetota bacterium | reverse complement strand
GACCGGTGCCCGGAGGCCGTCCGGACGCGAGCGGCAAGCCCTGGAGCACGCCTTCGCCCTCCTGCCGGGCGTCTCGCCCCCCCGCAGCGTGCTCGTCGTCGATGCGCCCGACGAGAACGCCTGGGTGCAGGGCTGTAGCCTCTTCGTCAGCCGCGGCCTGTTCGAGAGCCCCCACCTCGTCCCGGTCGTCGCCCACGAGGCCGGCCACCTCGCATCCGGTGACGGGCGCGTGGCGCTGGCGGCCTGGTGGCTGCCGGTGCGGTCCCTGGCCTGGGTGGCCACCCGGCTGCTGGGCATCGCCGGCACCGGCCTCCCCACCCCGGGCAGGACCCTCCCCCAGACGGGCGTCGCGGCGGGCGGGCGGTTGCTGCCGGATCCCCGCTTCCGCGTGCTCGGTGGCCTGCTCCGCCTCCCGCGGCTCGCCGCCGGCGTCGTGGTGCTGCTGCTGGCCGGTGGGCTGTTCCCGATGGTGGTCACCCAGCTATGGGGGGCGTACCGGCGGAGCCGGGAGTACGCAGCGGATGCGTTCGCCGCCTCGTTGGGCTTCGGCCCCGCGCTGGCCGAGGCCCTGGGCGACTGGCAGGTGCTGGACGTGGCGACGCCGTGGTGGCTGCGCCTGACCCATCCCTACGTCGAGCAGCGCATCGACCGCCTTCAGCGGCGGGCAGTAGAGTAGGTGACATGTTGGCCTTCCTGCTCAGCCTGCACATCTTGGCCGCGATAGTCGGCCTCGGCCCGACGTTCTCGTTCCCGTTCCTGGGGATCATGTCGGAGAAGCAGCCCTCGGCCGCCCGTGCGCTGCAGGAGGTGATCCTGGTGATCTCGACCCGCCTGGTCATCCCCGTGGTGGTGGTCATCGGTATCACCGGAGCCCTGATCATGGGTCAGACCCACTACGACCTCACGAAGAATTCCTGGCTCGGGGCCGGGATCATCCTGTACCTCCTCGTGCTGGCGGCGTCGATCTTCTACCAGGTGCCGACCCAGAAGAAGATCCTGGCGCTGCTCGGCCCCGGTGGCGGTCCCGGTAGCGGTATGGACAACCCGGCGCTCCGCAAGCTGGCCAATGGCCAGCGAGCCGTCGGGATCGCCATGGCACTCGCGGTGGTCATCATCGCCGTGCTCATGGTCTGGAAGCCCGGCGCCGGGGCCTAGGGAGCCCGATGGGCACGCTGGTCCTGCTGCAACGCATCCAGGAGCGCAAGGCGTCGGTCGCCGTGGTCGGCCTCGGCTACGTCGGCCTCCCCCTCGCCCTGGCCGCCGCCGCGGCCGGCTTCGACGTCACCGGGTTCGACACCGAACCCCACCGGGTGGACTCCCTGACCCGTGGCCAGTCCTACATCCTCGACATCGACGCCGGCGAGCTTGCCGCGCAGCTCGACGCCGGCCGCTTCCACCCGACGAGCGACCCCGGCGCCCTTGCCGGCGCCGACGTCATCGTCATCTGCGTCCCCACCCCGCTGCGCAACGAGCTGCCGGACATGACCTACATCGAGGACGCCGGCAAGATGATCGCGGCGACCCTCGCCCCCGGGCGCCTCGTCATCCTCGAGTCCACCACCTACCCGGGCACGACCGAGGAGTACCTGCGCGACATCCTCGAGTCGTCGGGGCTTTCCTGCGGCCGGGACTTCTCCCTCGGCTTCTCGCCCGAGCGCATCGACCCCGGCAACGCCCGGTTCACACTCGCCAACGTGCCCAAGATCGTGGGGGGCATCGACGCCGACGCCACGAGCCTGATGAAGGCCTTCTACTCGTCGTTCATCGACCGCGTGGTCACCGTGTCCTCGCCCAAGACCGCCGAGATGGCGAAGCTGCTGGAGAACACCTACCGCCACGTCAACATCGCCCTGGCCAATGAGATCGCGATCCTCTGCCACGGCCTCGGCGTCGACGTGTGGGAGGTGATCGAGGCGGCGGCCACGAAGCCCTTCGGCTTCCAGCCCTTCTACCCGGGGCCGGGCTGGGGTGGCCACTGCATCCCCGTGGACCCCGCCTACCTGTCGTGGCGAGTGCGCCAGATGCACCAGACCGCCCACTTCGTCGACCTGGCACGCGAGATCAACGACCGGATGCCCGCTTACGTGGTGGAGCGGATCGGCGACTGCCTGAACGAGGAGGGCAAGAGCCTGAAGGGCTCCAAGGTGCTGGTGCTCGGCGTCGCCTACAAACCGGATGTGTCCGACGTCCGGGAGTCCCCCGCGCTGGCGATCATCTCCAGGCTGCGCCGCAGCGGCACCGCGGTGTCGTTCCACGATCCCCACGTGCCGTCGGTGGACCTCGACGACGGCCCTCTCGACGGCATCGAACTGGACGACCAGCGCCTCGCCGAGGCGGACCTCGTGGTGGTGGTCACCAACCACTCCAGCTACGCCTGGGATGTCGTGGCACGCCACGCCCCGCTGATCCTCGACACCCGCAACGCCCTGGCCGGCATCGAAGGCCACATCGTTCGCTTGTAGCGGCTCTCGCAGGCTGTGGCGGGGGCCATCCGGGCCGAGATGGGGGCCCCAGCCGGGTCGATGACCGAACTTTGAGTACAAACCGTTGTAGAGCAACAGTTTTTACTCAAAGATGATATGCCCGGGCGGCCAGGCGGCGACGACCTCTGCCGAGACCTCGCCCGGGCCCTCCCCTCGAAAGGCCCGGACGTCGATCCCGGCTCCCCGCCCAATCGTCGTTTCCCACGTCCCATCGGTCACGGCCGTCGCGGTGGACGGCGACCGGCTGCTCCTGGTGCACCGCACCGACAATGATCTTTGGGCGCTCCCGGGCGGCGGCCACGACCT
>DASPZW010000200.1:0-4304 GCA_035636055.1 Actinomycetota bacterium | reverse complement strand
GTCCGCCGGGGATCCCGGTTCGCCAGGATCGCCGAGACGGCGTCGAGGGACCTGCCGCCGAGGAATTCGCCAAGCAGGGGCCCCACCTGGTCGAGTGCCTGCACCGGCGGTTGCCACGGGTACAGGCTGCCGTTGACGCAGACCTGGCCCGTCGTGACGCCCTCGATCAGGTGGAGGACGTCGAAGTACGTGCCGATGGTGGCCAGGCTCAGCACCCGGGCCTGGATGGAGGGCCGGCGGGCCAGAGCGGTGAGCGTCAGGGCGCCGCCGTAGGAGAAGGCCACGACCACGACGGGACCGGTCCGGTCCGCGAGGGCATCGATGGCGTCGAGGATGCGCAGGTGGTCGTCGGGGTCCATCCGGCGTTCCGCCAGCACCAGGGACGGTGCCAGGACGCTGCGGCCGACCCGGCAGAAGGCCTCCGCCAGACCACGCACCCGGGGGTCGTCGATCCCGCCCAGGTTGGCACCGTGCACGAGCACGACGCCCGGGCCGCCGGGCCGTCCTTCGTAGTGGTCGGCCTGGCCGTGCGGGAGCTCGATGCGCCGCACCTGCGGGGCTTGCGTCAGCCGGTTCAGCACGTGGACGGGAGCGGGGAGGACCTCGGTCAGGAGAAGGGCGCCCTTGAAGGCGCTGCGGCCCCGGGGCGACGCCACCAGCCCCGCAAGCGAACCGGCGACCACCCACGCACCCCACTTCCCCACGCCCGACAGCATACGAGGGGCTGGCTGCTAAAAGGACGGGAGGTTCTAGGGCTCCTGCGGCTCCTCGGGGAGCTCCCAGGGCAGGGACAGCCGCAGGCTGTGCTCGGCCGGCTCGTACGCCGCATCGGGGAAGAGGGCGTGGACCAGGGGCTCACGCATGATGTGCTCGAAGGAGGCAGCACCCGTGTCGGGGACCGGCGGCGGCGGGTCTGCCTCGATGCCCGTTCCCACCGGGACCACCTCGACCTCGAGGGCCTCCAGTCCGGGGCGGATCGCAATCTTGAGGTGCTCGGGCTGCCGAGGGCTCTCGATGGCGCCGGCGCAGACCTCCGAGACGGCGACCTTCGCGTCCGCCACCGACTCCTCGCTCAATTCGAAATGGCGCCCCGCGGCGGCGAGGAACAGCCGGGCGGTGCCGACGAACTCCGCCTCAGGCGGTATCTGCAGTTCCAGCAGGTCGTCATCGATCATTCGAGGTCTCCGAGGCTCACCGCTTCCTCAACGGAGGGGAAGGCGTGGAGCACGCTGTCGAGATTGGTGAGCTTCAGCATACGGCGGGCCTGGTCTCCCGGCTGCACCAGCACCAGCGTTCCCTGTTCGTCGCCGGCGAGCCTGAGCCCCATCATCATCGCCGCCAGCCCCGCCGAGTCCATGAAGTCGACGTGCTCGAGGTCGATGACGATCCTGGCATCCCCCTGTTCGATCCGGTCGGTGATCACATGCCTGAGCGTCGGAGCGCTGTAGACGTCGAGATCTCCTTTGACATCGATGATGGCCCAGCCCGCCTGCCGGCGTGCCGCGACCGCAAAGGTCTCCGTCGACGCCCACCTCTCCTCCGCGGATCCCTCATCGGTCATCTGGTCGCCAGCGTACCCAGGGCAGGTAGGGGCAAACTTCAGGGGCGTCCAGGGGGGAGTAGCAGCCCGGCCAAGCGCAGCGGAGCCGGATGAGCTGCGAATCCCCCGGCTCCTATTCGGGGCTCCTATTCGGGGCTCGTGGGACGCTCCGAAGGAGCGGGCCACGAGAGGAAGACTATGCAGCATAATCAGGCATTGTCACGCGGTCTGGCTTGGTTTACCAGATCACCCGTCGGGGCAAAGTGGGTCAGGTGAACCTAGCCGAGGTGAAGACCATGAGCGACGTCTCGCTGAACGTCCCGGCGAAGCCGGACTTCCTGCACGTCGTGCGGGCGGTTGTGTCCGGCGTGGGTGCCCGCCAGGGCCTGAGCTACGACGCCATCAACGAACTCAGTCTCGCGGCCAGCGAGGCCGCGGCCTACCTCCTGGCCCTGCCATCCCGCGAGGGCGAAGGATCCCGCGGCCGCAGGCTGTGCGTCCGCCTGCGGGTGGGCGGCGACATCGACATCACCGTCATGACCGACGCCCCCGTGCCGACGTGGCCCCCCGCCACTCGGCAGACCCTGGCGTGGCGGATCCTCGCCGGCCTGGTCGACGACGTCTCGTTTGTCCTCGAGGAGGGCTGCCCCGCCATCCGCCTGCTGATGGGCATCTCCGCGGACCGGACCGAGGAGCGGACGGAGGACCGCAACGGCCGCGGGGACGGCCAATGAGCGACACCGAACAGCGTGACCTCAACCGCGAGCGCACCAAGGAGCTGTTCGCCCAGTTGCCCAGGGACCCCTCGGCACGCGACCGGCTCGTCGAGTTGCACCTGCCGCTGGTCGAGTACCTCGCCCGTCGCTTCCGCGGCCGCGGGGAACCGCTGGACGACCTGATCCAGGTGGCGAGCCTGGGCCTGCTGAAGGCCATCGACCGGTTCGATCCCGAGCGGGGTGTCGAGTTCTCCACCTACGCAACCCCCACGATCGTCGGGGAGCTGAAGCGTTACTTCCGGGACAAGGGGTGGGCGATCCGAGTGCCCCGCCGCCTGCAGGAGGTCGGCCTGCAGCTCGCCGAGGTCGTGCCGGCCCTCGCCCAGGAACTCGGGCGCTCCCCGACGCTCAGTGAGATCGGCGCATCCCTCGGTTTTTCGGAGGAGGAGGTCCTGGAGGCGATGAACGCCGCCCAGGTCTACTCGCTCAAGTCGCTCGACGCGCCGACGAACACCGACGACGGGAACTTCTCGATCTCCCAGTTGGGGTCGGAGGACGAGGCCCTGGAGCTCTTCGAGTCATGGGCCAGCGTCGCCCCGCTCCTCAAGAAGCTCCCGTCCCGGGAGCGGGAGATCCTGTACCTGCGGTTCGTCGCCAACGAGACCCAGAGCAAGATCGCCGAGAAGCTCGGCATCTCCCAGATGCACGTGTCCCGCTTGCTCGCCAAGACCCTTGCCTCGCTGCGGGAGTCGGTCGGCAGCTTCGACGCCTGAGCCTCCCCGAGTCTCCCTGAGCCAGCCCTCTTAGTCGTCGTCGGTGTCGTCGTGCTTGCCCGGCCGGTGGAGCTGGCCGCGGATCGCCCCCTTCGGGAAGGCGGCGTCGTGCACGTTGACGTAGTAGTCGGATGGGTGGTCGTGGATGTTCTTGATGAGGGCGGGGTCGACGTTGCGCACGCAGCCCCCCACCGTCGAGATCGTGTCGGGCAGAGCCAGGCCGAAGAACGGCACGACGATGGGCCCGGCCACGCCGGCAGGCCCCAGGTGGATGTGGCTGGCCGTCACCCCCGTGAGGCCCTCCCACGACTCCTTGTAGCAGACGGTGTTGCTGCTTGGCTTGAGGGTCACGACGGCAGTGCCCGAGGCGTTCGGGTCACCGGGCGGGACCTCAACGCCGCCGGTCAGGTTCGCGACGAGCACGTTGCCCTTGGCCCCGTTGCCTCTGTCCCGGGCGAACACCGGCACCGTGAACACAGCGGTTCCAACCATGGCGAGCCCTGCGACGGCGGCGGCGATGCCCAGCCTCCTGCTCCGCATGAAGTCCCCCTTTCCTCGATGCACCCGGTCCTCGAATGCACCCGGTCCTCGAATGCACTCCGTTCTCGAATGCACCCGGTCCTCGAATGCACTCCGTTCTCGAAGCGCCCCGTTCTCGACGCGCCCGGCGAATCCGGACGCGATATCTCCTTCCCCCGGAAGGGTTCTACGGGCGCAGGCTGCGGAGAGATTCCTACGGAAGCGGGTTTTCAAGGCGCAGCAGGTCGTCGTGGGTCTCGCGGCGCACGATAGGGTGCGCGGTCCCGTCGCGGACCAGCACGACGGCCGGGCGAGGCTGGAGGTTGTAGTTCGACGCCATCGAGTACCCGTAGGCGCCGGTAGCCGGGACGACGAGGACGTCGCCGCGCCGGACCGATGCAGGGAGGCCGACGTCGCGCACCAGGACGTCGCCCGACTCGCAATGCATCCCCGCCACCGTCACCGTCCGGCTGGGCTCGTGACGGGCCTTGTTGGCGAGGAGGGCCGTGTACTGGGCCTGGTAGAGGGCGGGCCGGATGTTGTCGCTCATGCCCCCGTCGACCGAGACGTAGGTCCGCACGCCCGGGATCTCCTTGACCACCCCCACGGTATAGAGCGTCACCATGGCGTTGCCAACAAGGAACCGCCCAGGCTCGAACGCCAGGCGAGGGACCGGGATGGCGTGGCGGGCGGCCTCATGCTCGGCTGTCTCGGCGATCAGCTTGGCCAGCAGATCAAGGCGGATCGGGAAGTCGC
>DASPZW010000199.1:0-5149 GCA_035636055.1 Actinomycetota bacterium | reverse complement strand
CGAACTGTCGGGCAGCAAGCTGGCCCAGTGGAGCTTCTTTGGGTGATGAAGCACGGATATGATGGTTATCCACCCAAAGAAGGTTAGCGACGGGTACTGACAGTCCCTCCGGGGTTTTCGAAGGTCGGGAAACTCTCTGCGACCGGCGCACGGGGCCAGCAAGTGTCGGGGCACATACACTGGGCAGGTGCGAGTCATCGCAGGCGAGGCCAAAGGCAGACGGCTGACGGGGATCCGCAGCACGGCCATCCGACCAACGTCCGACCGGGTCCGGGAGGCGCTGTTCTCCTCCCTCGGTCCGGACGTCGCCGCCGCCAGGGTGCTCGATCTCTATGCGGGGTCGGGGGCGCTCGGCATCGAGGCGCTCTCGCGCGGGGCCGCCGCCGCCGTCTTCGTGGACTCCGACCGCGACGCCGTTGACGCCATCCGGTCCAACCTGGCGCTCACCAGGTTCGAGGAGCGGGCCACGGTCGTGCGCTCGACGGCCAGCAGCTTCCTGGCTGCAGGCCGCCACGGCCCCTTCGACATCGCCCTCGTGGACCCTCCGTACGCCCAGGGGCAGCCCGCCGAGGACCTGGCGGCGCTCGTTGCGGGGGGCCTGCTCGCCCCCGGCGCCCGGGTCGTGCTCGAGGGCCGCGGCCCCGATGCCCCGGCCCCCGTCGACGGCCTCGAGCTCGTCTCGGTGCGCCGCTATGGCGACTCGACGCTGGCGTTCCTGCGCCGCACGGACCCCACGGACCCCACGGGCCCCACGGGCCCCACGGACCAGACGGGCCCCACGGACCAGACGGACCACACGGACCAGACGGACCCCGGGTCCCCGGATGGGGGGCCGTAAGTGGCCGTCGCCGTGTGCCCCGGCTCGTTCGACCCCCCGACCAACGGGCACGTCGACATCGTCGAGCGGGCGGCCCGGCTCTTCGACCACGTGATCGTGGCGGTGCTCCACAACCCCGACAAGGCGCCGCTGCTGTCGGTCGACGAACGCGTCAAACTCCTCGGGGCAGCCCTGTCCCACCTGCCGGGCGTCGAGGTGGACAGCTTCGAGGGGCTCCTGGTGGACCTCGCGAAGGAGCGCGGGGCCAATGTCATTGTTAAGGGATTACGCTCGACGTCCGATATGGGTTACGAGCTTCAAATGGCCCACATCAACGCAGCGCTGGCCCCGGGGACCGATACGGTCTTCATCGCCGCCGCCCCGGCGTGGAGCTTTGTCTCCTCCAGCATGGTCAAGCAGGTCGCCTCGTACGGAGGTGACGTAGCCCCGTTCGTTCCACCGGTCGTGGCCGAGGCTCTTTCGCGGCACTTCACAGCGCGGCCCCCGGCCGGCGGCGGTAAGGTCTAGCGCCGTATGGACATGGCCGAAGAGCTGGCCGCCGTGATCGACGAGATCCGGGCGGCGAAGCCCGTCCCCTTCTCGACGTCCGCCATGGTCAACCGCAAGGACCTGGTGCAGCGGCTCGAGGACGTGCGCCACAACATCCCCCTCGAGATCAAGCGGGCGGCGGGCGTGGTCGCCGACCGGCAGGACGTCATCGCCCAGAGCCGGGAGGAGGCCGAGGTCATCTTGCGGGCGGCCCGGGCGGAGCGGGACGAGCTCCTGGCCCGCACCGAGATCGTCCGGGCGGCGGGCCACGAGGCGGACCGGATCATCGAGGACGCCAAGGTCCGGGCCCGGGAGATCCGGATGGAGGCGGAGGACTACGTCGACGCCAAGCTCGCCAACTTTGAGATCGTGCTCCAGAAGACCCTTGCCGCGGTGGCCCGGGGCAGGGAGTCCCTTCGGGGGCGTCTGGAGACATCCGATCCCGCCGGCCTCGACGAGGGGGCCGACACCCAGCGGATCCGCGTCCGCCGCAAGTAGCCGCCCCCGCCGGGGGCAAGGTTCGCAAACCGTCTTTGCGTGAAGAACCATGAACATCATGGCTAACCACCCAAAGAACCTTCTGCCGGCCTCCAGCCCCACCCTGATATCATTGCCTGGAGGTTGTGATCAGCATGTCTGGATTGGTCTTCGATGTCACCGAGCTCGCGACGCGTCCCGGCGCGACCCGGGACATCCGCCGGTCCGCAACCATCCTGGGTCTGGGCGGGCCGCTTGGGCACGTCGCGGACACTGAGCCGGTCGAGCTTGACCTGGCGATCGACAGCGTGACCGAGGGTGTCGCCGTCACCGGGAGGGTGTCGGGCATCATGCATCTGTCCTGCTCCCGGTGCCTGATCGGCTACGATCGCAGCTTCACGCAGATGGTCGACGAGACGTACTACTACGGAGGGGGCGAGGATCATGACGGCTACGATGTGGTCGACAACCGCATCGATCTCGAGCCCATGCTCCGCGACGTGATCATGCTCGCCTTCCCCCTGCGCCCCCTGCACGACGAAAACTGCCGCGGGCTGTGTGCCACCTGCGGGGCCGATCTCAACGGCGCCGACTGCGGCCACACCCAGGAGCCCGAAGACCTGCGCTGGGCGCCACTGCGAAGCGCCCTCTCTCTACCCCAAGGGGACCCCGGCCTCACCCAATTGAACGAGAGGAGTTCGTAGATGCCACTGCCCAAGCGAAAGAAGTCCCGATCGACCACGCGCCACCGGCGGGCCACGTGGAAGCTCGAGGTTCCGGGCAAGTCCACTTGCCCGCAGTGCCACGCCCCCAAGATGCCGCACCGCGTCTGTGGGAAGTGCGGGTACTACGCTGGGCGCGAGGTTGTCGAGATCGAGTAGTTTGAACATTCCGGAGCCAGAGGAGGCGGAAAGCCCGGATGGCGGTGGAGGGGCCGGCGAACTTGAAGGAAAGCTCGGAATCCGCTTCCACCAGCCCGGCCTCCTTCGCGATTCGCTGACGCATCGCTCCTACGCCTTCGAGCACGGGGGCGTCACCAACAACGAGCGGCTGGAGTTCCTCGGCGACGCCGTCCTCGGGCTCGTGGTCACCGATATGATCTTCTCGCAGTTCCCCCACCTCCCCGAGGGGGAGATGGCCAAGCTGCGGGCCGCGACCGTCAACATGGGTGTGCTGGCCGATGTCGCCCGGGAGCTGGGCCTCGGGCCCCACCTGCATCTCGGCCGTGGCGAGGAGCTCTCCGGCGGGCGGGAGAAGTCGTCGATCCTCGCCGACGCCCTTGAGGCCCTGATCGGGGCGACCTATCTCGACCAGGGCATGGACATGACCCGCCAAGTAATCGCCCTGCTGTTCGCCGAGTACATCCGCAACCACGTCGAGCAGGGCCTGGTCCGGGACTTCAAGACCAACCTGCAGGAGCGGTCGGCCCGGCGATGGGGCAACGTCCCCGAGTACCGCATCACCTCCACTGGCCCCGACCATGCGAAGCGCTTCGAGGCCAAGGTCTACCTGGGCGGCGAGTTGCTCGGCGAGGGCAACGGGCGCTCCAAGAAGGAGGCGGAGCAGGAGGCCGCCCGGGAGGCCCTGGCGCAGATGCGGGCCCGAGAGGGAACCCGGGAGGCAACCCCGCCCGGAGCCGAACCCGGCGTCAGGGAGGCCTGATGCCCGAGCTTCCGGAGGTCGAAGTGATGCGCCGCGACCTGGAGAAGGCGGTCGTCGGCCGCGAGATCCGCTCGGTCGAGGTTCGCAACACCAAGAACGCCATGCGGGTCATCCGCCGTCACCGCCGCCGCCGCGACCTGGAGGACCCCCTCACAGGGGTGACCGTGACGGGCGTGGACCGCAGGGGGAAGTACCTCGTCTTTCACCTCCTCTGCCCCAAGGGGGACCCCGGCCTCGACGGCGAGCTTGCGCTCGTCGTGCACCTGGGGATGTCAGGCCAGCTGCTCCAGGCGACCGCCGGCGATGGCTACGAGAACCACACCCACGTCGTGTTCGACCTCGCCGGTGGGGAGCAGCTCCGCTTCGTGGACCCCCGGACCTTCGGCGAGATGTTCGTCACGACCACGGAGCCCGACGGCGAGGTGAAGGAACTGCGCCGCCTCGGCCTCGACCCGCTCGAGCACCAGCTCACCTGGCAGCACTTCTCGCAGTTCCTCGGCGAGCACAAGATGAAGCTGAAGTCCCTGCTCATGGACCAGCGGTTCGTCTGCGGGATCGGCAACATCTACTCCGACGAGATCCTGTTCCTCGCGGGTCTCCACCCGGACCGGCTGTGCGACACCCTCTCGGACACCCAGGTCCGGCGGCTCTACCGGGCGATGCACGAGGTGCTCCAGGAGGCCATCCGCCACCGGGGGACCTCCGCAGAGGACGAGCAGTACCGGGACCTCTACGGCGCCGCAGGCGAGCACCGGGGCTTCCTGCAGGTCTACCAGCGCCAGGGTGAGCCCTGCCGGCGGTGCCGGACCCCGATCCAGCGGGCCCGGTGGTCCAACCGCTCGACGTACTTCTGCCCCAAGTGCCAGGTCTGATCCTCGACCGACCACCTGCCGGCCCCGGAGCCGGCGTCGGCGTCCTGCTGTCCCACGGCGCCGGCGGCGACGCCTCCGACGCCGGGCTCACGGCGCTGGCGCAGGGCCTCGCCGGCTGCGGCCACACCGTCGCCCGTTTCAACCTGCCGTACCGGGAAGCCGGCCGGTCGTCGCCGCCGGCCGCCGAGAAGAGCGTGCCCGGCTACGTCGAGGCGTATGCCGCCGCCCGGGCAGCCGCCGGCGATCCCCGCCCGTGGGCCGTCGGTGGCAAGTCCTACGGGGCCCGGGTTGCCTCGATGGCGGTGGCCGGGGGCATGGAGGCCGCGGCGCTGGTCTTCTACGGCTACCCGCTCCACCCCCCGGGCAAGCCCGAGGCCCTCAGGGTGGCCCACTGGCCGTCGATCACGGTGCCGTGCCTGTTCCTCGAGGGCACCGAGGACCCGTTCTGCACCCTCGGCCTGCTCCGTCAGCACCTGCCCTCGCTGGGGGGGCCGGCGACGCTGGAGGTGGTGCAGGGCGGGGACCACTCCCTGCGGGTCGCGGGGGCCAAATCCCTGGACGGCAAACCCCGCGGCGCCGCCAAGGTCATGGCCGACCTGGCGCCGATGGTCTCAGGGTGGCTGAAGAGCGTCGTGGTGCGAGGTTAGTCGAAAAACGCGCGTATACGAGGGTGTCGCAAAATGTGATCGCCGATTTCCCCTGGAGCCCTGCATCGCATGGCAGCGGTCATCCCGCCAGGCGCCCTGCGGGTGGATTCCTGCCCCAGCCGGGT
>DASPZW010000198.1:0-5511 GCA_035636055.1 Actinomycetota bacterium | reverse complement strand
CGAACTGTCGGGCAGCAAGCTGGCCCAGTGGAGCTTCTTTGGGTGATGAAGCACGGATATGATGGTTATCCACCCAAAGAAGGTTAGCGACGGGTACTGACAGTCCCTCCGGGGTTTTCGAAGGTCGGGAAACTCTCTGCGGCCGCGGCGGGCCAGGCACGGGGGTCGCCCCCTAGGAGGACCAGCTGCTCGATTTGGCTCCGGCACCAGGGCGAGACCGCCTGCGACGGGTCGGCCGCCAGCGCCACCAGCTCGGCCCACGGGACCCAGTGGGCCTCGGCCACCTCGTCGGGGTTCATCCGGACGGCGGTCCCGTCAAGCGCCGCGGCCCGGAACACCGGGCAGACCTCGTTCTCGGCGGTGCCGTCCGGCATGACCGCCTGGTAGCGGAAGTGGGGGAGGATCGGGTCCAGCCTGCCCACCGCGATGCCGAGCTCGGCCCGGAGCCGCCGCCGGATGGCGCGGGGGAAGGGTTCGCCGGGCCCGGGGTGCCCGCAGCAGCTGTTGCTCCACACGTCGGGCCACGTGCGCTTGCCGGGCGCCCGGCGGGTCAGCAGCACCTCGCCACCGGCGTTGACCACGTAGCAGGAGAACGCCAGGTGCAGGGGGGTGTTAGCATCGTGGACCGTGTGCTTCGGGGCCGTCCCGATCGCCGCTCCAGACTCGTCCAGAAGCACAACCTGCTCGATGGTCGCCACGTGCGCAAGCCTACCCGGAGGGTTACTTCCCGGCCTGAGTGGGCTCCCTGAGGCGAATCAGGAACAGCGCGACTCCCAGGCCGAGCACGACCGCCGCCTCGACCCCGAGCTCGATCTGCGAGTGCCGGAAGGCTTTGTCCGGCAAGTCGGCCGACAGGCTCAGCCGGGCGCCCAGAGTGAGAATGTGCCGCACCCCCGAGATGATGCCGATGATGAGGAAGGGCTGGAGCTGGAACCCTGCGTGCTCGAAGTGGGCGACCACCGTGCTCATGAGCTCCAGCACGATGACCACGAACAGCACCCCGTTGAGGCCGTCGATCACCCGGTTGGCCAGCTCCCGGTGCGGGCCGACGAGATCGCTGCCGGTCTTGTACAGCGCCAGGCCCGCGAGGACCAGCAGCGCGGCGATCACCACGTAATGGACGAGGTCCTCGGTGAGCCCGATCACCGACATCGACAGGCGGTGTGGCCCGGACGCCGGCGCAGATCCAGGCACAGAAGCCGGCCCAGTGGTCGTCACCTGCTCACCAGTCGTTACCACGAGCCCCTCCCGCACGCCTCGGAGGGCCACATGTTACGTCTTCTTCGGGTCCATTGACACATTGTCGAACTGTGCCTAGTATCCGGGCCCCCGTCCATGAATCGCTAATTAATCTTCTGCTTCTTATAGCACAGATATACCGTATAACGCGGATACACCAAAAGGTGCATCTTACGAATAGGGTGGTATCAGTGTTCGAGCGATTTGTGGAATCAGCCACCGGGCCCGATGGGGAACGGAAGATCCTGCTCGCCGCCCCGCGTGGCTGGTGCGCCGGTGTGGAACGCGCGGTCGAGATCGTGGAGCGCACGCTGGAGCGCCACGGGGCGCCGGTCTACGTGCGCAAGCAGATCGTCCACAACCTGCACGTCGTGCGTGAACTGGAGGCAAAGGGCGCCATCTTCGTCGACAGCGAGGAGGACGTGCCCGAGGGCTCGGTCTGCGTCCTGTCCGCCCACGGGGTTTCGCCGGCCGTCCGTCACAACGCGGCCTCCCGGGGTCTGAGCGTGGTCGACGCCACCTGCCCGCTCGTGGCCAAGGTCCACGTCGAAGCCCGGCGCTTCGCCGCCGCCGGCAAGACCATCTTCCTGATCGGTCACGCCAACCACGAGGAGATCGAGGGTACGTACGGGGAGGCCCCCGGCCAGACGATCGTCATCGAGGGGCCCGGGGACATCCCCGACGACATCCCATCGGACCCGACGGACCCCAGGAACGGCGTCGCCTACCTGACCCAGACCACCCTGGCCGTCGACGACACCGCCGAGGTCGTCGAGGCCCTCCGGGGCCGCTTTCCGGGGCTCGCCGGCCCCCGCCTCGACGACATCTGCTACGCGAGCCAGAACCGCCAGCAGGCCGTGAAGGCGCTGGCCGCCCGCAGCGACGTCGTCCTGATCGTGGGCTCGGACAACTCCTCCAACGCCAACCGCCTCGTCGAGGTCGCCCGCGAAGCGGGGGCGCCGGCCTGGCTCGTGGAGGACGAACGTGCCATCGACACGGCGTGGCTGGAGGGCACCACCATCGTCGGGGTCTCCTCGGGGGCCTCGACGCCCGACATCCTGGTCCAGCAGGTGGTCACCTGGCTGCAGGGCCTCGGCTACGCAGGTGTCGAAGAGGTCGCCGTGACGACGGAGGACGTCCACTTTTCCCTGCCTGCGGGCCTGGGTTGATGCCGGCGGCCGCGCAAGCGCTGGAGCGACTCCAGGACTACCTGGCAGCCTGTGCCGAGCGGATCGACGCCGAGATTGCCCTGGTCCTCGAGACCGAGGTCGAGGATCCGTGGCTGCGCGGGGCCATCAGCTACCACTTCGGCTGGGCGGGCCCCGACTTCGTACCGCTGCCGGCCGGTGAGCGCCCCGCCGGGCGTGCCGCCGGAGGCAAGCGGCTCCGCCCCGCGCTGGTGCTGCTCACGTACCAGGGCGCCGTGGGGGAGGGTGGGACCGGGCCGGCGGACGACCACGCCCTCGCCTTTGCCACGGCCCTCGAGCTGATCCACAACTACAGCCTGATCCATGACGACATCCAGGACCGCGACCTCCTCCGGCGGGGACGGCCCACCGTGTGGAGCATCTGCGGGCAGGCCCAGGCGATCAACGTTGGCAACTGCCTGCACGCCGCTGGGTATGCCGCATGCCTCGGTCGCTTCGAGGCTGCCGCCGGCACACCCCTCGATACAACCCTGCTCGGCGACCTGATCGCCTCGCTGGCCACCGCCTCGATGCGCATGACCTGGGGGCAGCGGCGGGACCTCACGTTCGAGACGACCGACGACGTCACGGTGGACATGTACCTGCAGATGGTCCAGGGCAAGACCGCGGCCCTGATCTCCTGCGCCACCTATGGCGGTGCCCTGCTCGCCTTCAACGGCACCCGGGCACAGGCTCCGGTTGACGCCTACGCCGAGTTCGGGCGCCAGCTCGGGATGGGGTTCCAGATCCGTGACGACATCCTGGGCATCTGGGGGTCGGAGTCGCAGACCGGCAAGCCCAGCGGTGGCGACATCCGGCGGCGCAAGAAGAGCCTGCCCGTGCTCCTCGCCCTGCAGGAGGCTGCTCCGGCTGCCCGTTCCCGTCTGCGCGACCTCTACGCGCAGACCGCCCACCTGACCAGCGACGAGGAAAGCGATGTCCGCACGATCCTGGACGAGTGCCGGGCACGGGCCCTTGCCGAGGAACACGCGCACCAGCACGGCCAGCGGGCGCTGGCGGCCCTCACCGAGGCCGCAGGCCGGCCGGAGGCGCTGCGCGAGAACTCGTTCCTCTCCACCCTCGAGCAGCTCACGAGCTTCGCGACCACCGCGGGATAGGAGCATAGGAGCACGATGCAACCGCTTTGCGCAATGGGTCCCGGCAGGAGCCGCGGCTGGGACCCAAGTCATGACAGGTCTGTGTGTTCGGTCGAGAGAACGGAGTTGAAGCGATGAGCGATGAGCAACCTGAGGAGTCGAGTGTCGGTGTTCTGAACGGGCAGGCTTCCCAGAACGGGAGCGGCAACGGGCAACTCAGCCTGGGGACGGGCGCGGCCCGCAACCTGGCGACGACCACGAAGACGCCCCCGCAGATGCAGGGGATCTCGTCCCGCTGGCTGCTCAAGATGCTCCCGTGGGTCCAGGTCCACGGCGGGACCTACCGCGTGAACCGCCGGCTGAACTACTCGGTGGGAGAGGGGCGCGTCACGTTCACCAACGTCGGGGACGAGGTGTCGGTGATCCCGGCAACCCTCACCGAGCTCCCGCTCCTCCGGGGCTTTGACGACATGGGGGTGCTGGAGGGCCTGGCGGGTCGCTTCCAGCAGCGGGAGGTCGCCACCGGCGAGTCGATCGTCGAGCTCGGCAGCCCCGCCAACCAGTTCTACCTGATCGCCCACGGCAAGGTGCAGAAGGTGGGCCAGGGCAAGTACGGCGACGACGCGGTCCTGGCCACGCTGGCCGACGGTGACCACTTCGGCGCGCATACCATGCTCGACCCTGACGGGCTCTGGGAGTACACGGCTAAGGCCGTCACCCCCACCACCGTCCTGGTGCTCCCGCCGGGCAGCTTTGCCCGCGTCCTCACCGACTCCCCCTCCCTGCGAGCGCAGGTGGCCCAGTACCAGGCGAGTCCGACCCTGCCCCAGAACAAGCACGGGGAAGCCGAGATCGAGCTGGCCTCCGGCCACGACGGGGAGCCCGACCTGCCGGGCACGTACGCCGACTACGAGATGAAGCCCCGGGAGTACGAGCTCAGCGTGGCGCAGACCGTCCTGCGGGTGCATACGCGGGTGGCCGACCTCTTCAACGAGCCGATGAACCAGGTGGAGCAGCAGCTCAAGCTGACGGTCCACGCGCTGCGGGAACGCCAGGAGCACGAGATGGTCAACAACCCCGAGTTCGGGCTCCTGCACAACGCCGACCTAAAGCAGCGCATCCACAGCCGCACCGGCTCTCCGACCCCCGACGACATGGACCACCTGCTCGCTATGCGCCGGGACACCGCCTTCTTCCTGGCGCACCCCAGGACCATTGCGGCGTTCGGTCGGGAGTGCAACGCCCGAGGGCTCTACCCCATCGGGGCCGACATCAACGGCAAGCAGATTCCCGCCTGGCGCGGCGTGCCCGTCTTCCCGTGCAACAAGATCCCGATCACCGACAAGCACACCAGTTCCATCATTGCGATGCGGACGGGCGAGGACAACCAGGGGGTCGTGGGGCTCTACCAGGTTGGCATCCCCGACGAGTACGAGCCCAGCCTTTCGGTGCGGTTCATGGGCATCAGCGAGAAGGCGATCATCTCCTACCTCGTCAGCGCCTATTACTCGGTAGCCATACTCGTGCCCGATGCGCTCGGCGTCCTCGAAAACGTCGAGATCTCCCGGCCACGCGAATAACGCCCCGTTGGTGATCGATGTCCGGCGGGCCGCCGCACCGAGCAGCCAGCGCTGCGGCGGCCACGCCGGGTCACTGATTGCGCAGGGAGATGCCGTCAGACTCGGCGATGCTGTCGGCCTCGATCGCCCGCAGTCCCTGCCCGAGACGCTCGCGAGCCTGCCGGAGCAGCTTGAGCGAGTTGGTGGCGGGTCCCTGCGCGGCGGCGCGTTCCGGGTCCGCCCCGTGTTCCTCGATGAGGTGCGCCTGCAGGGCAGCGGCGACCTCGTCGGCTGCCTTCAGCGCCTGATAGATAGCGCGGTCTCGAGCGTTGTCGTCAACCATGCCGCCAGTATCCCGGAATGCTTACGCCCCGGACAGCGGGGCGGGCACGGCGGCTGGTCCGGCCAGCCGCCTGTCGATCACTGTGG
>DASPZW010000197.1:0-3097 GCA_035636055.1 Actinomycetota bacterium | reverse complement strand
CCCCGAGCATCGCCGCCGCACGCCGTAGCGCGACCGCCGGGGTGGGGTGTGCCACATGCGCGCGGAAGAGTGCTTTACGCGATCGTAACCTTGCCGCAACACGGGGAAAACCTTGCCACTCCTATCCTCTATGTGACACCGCGGCTTCGGGGCTGGGTGTTGTGCCCCCTAAGGGGAGCAGACGTGAAGGAGGGGTGACATGGGGGCTCCGGCCAATGTGACGGCAACGCTGAGCCAGTTCGGCGAGTACGAGACCCACGGGTTCTACGACGAGATCTTCGAAGCCCACGGGGGGCCGCGTCCTGGGTCCAAGCTGCTCGTGGACCGGATCGAGGACCTCTCGGAAGGAGAATTGCTCCGCCGCCAGCGAGCCGCGGAGTCGGCCCTGATGAACCTCGGCATCACCTTCAACGTGTACGGGGCCGAGGGCGCGACCGAGCGGATCCTGCCCTTCGACCTCGTCCCCCGCATCGTCGAGCCGGGCGATTGGCGAAAGGTGTCGCGCGGCCTGGAGCAGCGGGTGACGGCCCTCAACCTGTTCTGCGACGACATCTACCACGACCAGAAGATCGTGGCCGACGGCGTGGTGCCCGAGGAGATCATCGCCAGCGCAACCGGCTACCTGCCCCAGTGCCATGGCCTCAACCCGCCCCGGGGGGTCTGGTGCCACATCACCGGCTCGGACCTGGTGCGGGACGCCGACGGACAGTTCTACGTGCTGGAGGACAACCTCCGTTGCCCGTCCGGGGTCTCCTACGTGCTCGAGAACCGCCAGATCCTGAAGCGGACGTTCCCCCAGGTGTTCGAGGCCTCCGGCGTCCGGCCGGTCGAGGACTACCCGAGCCGGCTCCTGGAGATGCTGAACTGGATCGCCCCGCTCGGCGTGTCGTCGCCCACGGTGGCGGTGCTGACCCCGGGCGTCTACAACTCGGCCTACTTCGAGCATTCGTTCCTCGCCCAGCAGATGGGGGTCGAACTGGTCGAGGGCCGGGACCTCCTCGTCTACGACGGGGAGCTGTGCATGCGCACCACCCGCGGGTTCCAGCGCGTGGACGTCATCTACCGCCGGGTCGCCGACGACTTCCTCGACCCCATGTCGTTCCGGCCCGAGTCCCTCCTCGGGGTGCCCGGCCTCCTCGACGTGTACCGGTCGGGCCGTCTCGGGATCGCCAACGCCCCCGGGACCGGCGTCGCCGACGACAAGGTGATCTACGCCTTCGTCCCCCAGATCATCAAGTACTACCTCGGTGAGGACATCATCCTGCCCAACGTGCCCACGCACCTGTGCTGGGACAAGTCGGAGTGCAGCTACGTCCTCGACCGCCTCGACCAGCTCGTGGTCAAGCCGGCCAACGAGTCCGGCGGCAACGGGATCCTCATCGGCCCCCACGCCACCCCCGACATGCGCGAGGAGTTCGGCCGCCGGATCCGCGCCAACCCCCGCAACTACATCGCCCAGCCCATGCTGGCTCTGTCCCGGGCCCCCGTGATCGTCGGGGACCACCTCGAGCCCCGCCACGTCGACCTCCGCCCGTTCGTCCTGCTTGGCGAGGAGCCGTACGTGCTGCCGGGAGGGCTCACCAGGGTGGCCCTGCAGCGGGGATCGCTGGTCGTGAGCTCTTCGCAGGGAGGTGGCAGCAAGGACACGTGGGTCCTCGCGGACTGATGACGGGCCCCCAGTCGTGCTGAGTCGGGTAGCTGACTCGATCTACTGGCTGAGCCGGTACACCGAACGGGCCGAGAACATGGCCCGCTTCATCGACGTCAACCTCCGCCTGGCCCTCGACCTGCCCCCGGGCACCGGCGAGCAGTGGGAGCCCCTCGTGCTCATCACCGCCGACCTGCCGCTGTTCAACGAGCACTACGACGTGCCGAGCCGGGCGAACATCATCGAGTTCCTCAGCTTCGACGAGGACAACCCCAACTCGATCTGCCGCTGTCTCGCGGCCGCCCGGGACAACGCCCGCTCGGTGCGCGAGGCGATCTCGTCCGAGATGTGGGAGCAGATCAACCGCTTCTACCACCTGTCACGGACCACACAGTTCCGCGGCCTCGTCCACAGCGACCCCTACACCTTCTTCAGCCGCATCCGCCAGGAGAGCCTGCTGTTCGCGGGGGTGGTGGACGCTACGATGTCGCACGATGAGGGATGGCATTTCGCCAGGCTGGGTCGCCAGCTCGAGCGCGCAGACAAGACGTCCCGCATGCTCGACGTGAAGTACTTCCTCCTCCTCCCCACCGTGTCCGACGTGGGGACCCCGCTCGACGACCTGCAGTGGTCGGCCCTCCTGCGCTCCGCCAGTGCCCTCGAGGCCTTCCGCAAGCGGTACGGACGCATCTCGCCCAAGCGGGTGGCGGAGTTCCTCATCCTCGACCGGTACTTCCCCCGGTCGATCCGCCACTGCCTCCTCGCCGCACAGGACTCGCTCCGGACCCTGTCCGGCTCCGCGGTCGGGAACTTCAGCAACGGCGCCGAGCAGCGGCTGGGCCGGCTCGCGGCGGGCTTCAACTACGCGGCGGTGTCTGAGATCATCGCCGCAGGACTCCACCAGTTCCTGGACAATTTCCAACGCGACCTGAACGAGGTCGGGGAGTCCATCTACGCCACCTTCTTCGCACGGCGACCCGAAGGGGGACCATCGGGCAGACCGGCGCAGATCCAGATCGCGGCCGCCCAGAGCCAGGCATGACGTTCTGCCTGGCCATGAAGGTGCGCGACGGACTCGTCGCCATCTCGGACTCCCGGATCACCTCCGGTGGGGAGACCTCGACCGCCAGCAAGGTGGCTATCAACGAGGACGACCGGAGTTCGATGTTCGTCATGACCTCGGGCCTGCGTTCCGCCCGCGACAAGGCCCTCACCTACTTCGAGGACACGCTGGAGCAGACGCACGCCACCTTCGACAAGCTCTACAAGGCGGTCAACGCCTTCGCCGCCCAGGTGCGGCTCGTTGAGGCAGAGGACCGCGAGGCGCTGGCGGGCTCCAACCTGCACTTCAACCTCCACGCCCTCCTCGGCGGCCAGTTCGAGAACGACCGCGAGCATCGCCTCTACCTGCTCTACCCGCAAGCCAACTGGGTCGAGGTGAGCCGCGAG
>DASPZW010000196.1:0-3484 GCA_035636055.1 Actinomycetota bacterium | reverse complement strand
CACGTCGGCCCCGGCGTTCTCGGCGTTCTCCAGCAGGATGGGGTCGAGCACACGGCGGCGGATGTTGAGCATCGCCATGTCGGGGTGGTCCTGGGCCAGGTCGACGCCGTCCACCAGCATCCGGATCTCGGTGAGGAGGGGGGCGCCCGTGGCGAGGAGCCGGTCCATGACCCCGAGGCGGTCGAAGCCGTCGAGGTTCTGGAACAGGTGGGTGGAGAGCGTGTCGCTGGGGAAGTCGGCCCGCTCCAGGACACACACGCCCATGCCCCACCTCGCCACGTGCGTCGCCAGGCTAGCCCCGGCGACGCGGCCACCGACGACCACAACGTCGTAGTGCTCGTTCACGGGTCCGGTCCCTTCCCGCCTATCGAGAGGGCTGCAGGAAGTCCAGCAGCAGCCGGTTGATCTCCCCGGGCGCCTCCAGCTGCAGCCAGTGCCCCGGGCCCTCCACGCGCTCGTAGCGCCAGGGCCCGGCGACGTGCTCGGCGGAGCCGGTCATCTGCTCCTCCGTCAGGGCGAAGTCGCCGCTGCTCCAGATCCCCATCGTCGGCGCCTGGACCGGCGGCAGCGGCAGGGGAGGGTCGACCCAGGCTCGCGGCGGGAGGTTGGCCCGATACCAGTTGAGGCCGGGGGTCAGGGAGCCGGACGCCTCCAGTTCGGCCACGACCGCATCGACGTCAGGATGGCCACTCCACTTCCGGACCTCCGCCCAGCCGTCGGCGCTCAGCCACTCCTCGGCGACCCCGGCGAACTGGAAGAAGAACATGTACCAGGACTTCTCGCGTTGGCGGTAGCCCGCCGTCCGGAACGCGGTGGGGTGGCCCACCGACATCGCCACGAGGTGGTCGACGCGGTCGGGGACGAGGGCGGCGAACACCCAGGCGAGCGCAGCGCCCCAATCGTGGCCCACGACATGTGTGCGTTCGATCCCCGCGGTGTCGAGAACCCCGAGCACGTCCTGGGCGAGGAGGGGGGCAGCGTAGGCCTCGACCTCTGCGGGCTTGTCGGAGCGGCCGTAGCCGCGCAGGTCGGGGACGATCACCTGGAACCCGGCGTCGACGAGGGCAGGGACCTGGTGGCGCCAGAGCCTGCCGGTGTCGGGGAAGCCGTGCAGCAGCAGCACCGGCTGGCCGCTTCCGGTCACGTCGAACTCGATCCCCACCCCGTTGGTCTCGCTCCGCATGACGTGGAAGAGGATACTCTCCAGCCGTGTCCGAACTGATCTGGCAGCCCAGCCCCGAGTACGTCGACGGCTCGAACCTTGCCCGGTTCATGGCCCGCCACGGCATCGGGTCCTACGAGGAGATGGTGCGGCGCTCGGTCGAGGACGTGGCCTGGTACTGGTCGGAAGTGGAACGTGACCTCGGCCTCGAGTGGGACCGGCCCTATGACCGGGTGCTCGACACCCGCCAGGGCGTCGAGTGGGCGACGTGGTTCGGCGGCGGGTTCATCAACATCGCCCACAACTGCGTCGATCGCCACGCGGCCGGCGAGGCGGGCCAGCGGACCGCGGTCATCGAGGAGCGGGAGGACGGCTCGACCCGGTCGGTCACCTACCGGGAACTTGCCGCCGAGGTGGGCCGGCTCGCCAACGGTCTCCGGTCGATCGGCATCTCCAAGGGCGACCCGGTCGGGGTCTACCTGCCCATGTGCGTCGAGGCGGTCGTGTCGATGATGGCCATCGCCAAGATCGGCGCCATCTACCTCCCGATCTTCTCCGGCTTCGCCCCCGCCGCGGTGGCTGCCCGCCTCCAGGATGCGGGGGCCAAGGCGCTGATCTCCGCCGACGGCTACACGCACCGGGGCAAGGTCATCGAGATGAAGGAGGCGGCGGACCAGGCTGCCCACATGATCCACCTCCACAAGACCCTGATCCTCCGCCACACCGGCCGCGAGGTGGCGTGGCACCGCCGCCACGACATCGTCTGGGACGAGCTCATGGACGGGCAGCCCGACGAGGCCCAGACCGAGGCCACCGAGGCCGAGGACGTCTGGATGATCGCCTACACGTCGGGCACGACCGGCAAGCCGAAGGGTGCGGTCCACGTCCACGGCGGCTTCCTCGTCAAGGTGGCGGCCGAGGTCGCCTACCAGGTGGACTGCAAGCCCGGCGACGTCCTGCACTGGGTCACCGACATGGGCTGGATCATGGGTCCGTGGGAGACGGTCGGCACCCTCGCCCTCGGTGGCACGCTCCTGCTCTACGAAGGGGCTCCGTCGCACCCCGCGCCCGACCGCCTGTGGGAGCTCTGCGAGCGCCATGGCGTCACGATCCTCGGGGTGTCCCCGACGCTCATCCGCTCCCTCATGCCATCGGGTACCGCCCCGGTCGAGGCCCATGACCTGTCGCGGCTGCGCATCCTGGCCTCGACGGGAGAACCATGGAACCCCGAGCCCTACCTCTGGTACTTCCACCACGTGGGCGGCGGCCGGTGCCCCATCATCAACCTCTCGGGCGGCACCGAGATCGGCGCCTGCCTCCTGTCGCCCCACCCGATCAACGACCTCAAGGCGACGACGTTGCGGGGCCCGTCCCTCGGCATGGACGTGGATGTGGTCGACGCCGCGGGCAGCCCGGTGCGTGGCGGCGTCGGCGAGCTCGTCTGCCGCCAGCCGTGGCCCTCGATGACCCGTGGCATCTGGGGCGACCCCGACCGTTACCTGGCCACCTACTGGTCAAGTTTTCCGGGGGTCTGGCGCCACGGGGACTGGGCCTCGATCGACGAGGACGGTTTCTGGTTCCTGCACGGCCGCAGCGACGACACGATCAACGTCGCAGGCCGGCGGATCGGCCCTGCCGAGATCGAGTCCGTCCTGGTGGGCGACCCGGCAGTGGTCGAGGCCGCTGCGGTCGGCATCCCCCACGAGGTGAAGGGCGAGGCGGTGTGGTGCTTCTGTGTCCTGTCGGGGGAGCCGGCGGAGGGCCTGGCGGCCCGTCTCGCCGGCCTGGTGGAGACCCAGATCGGCAAGCCCTTCCGCCCGGAACGGATGGTGTTCGTGGGCGACCTGCCGCGGACGAGGTCGGCGAAGATCGTGCGGCGAGCCATCCGGGCCGTGGTGCGGGGCGAGGACCCCGGTGACCTCACGTCCCTGGAGAATCCGGCGGCGCTGGACGCCATCGAAAGAGCGCTGGCCCCGTCCTAGGCTCGCAAAAGCGACCAAACGTTCCGCTGAATCGGGCGGGCACTGCGCGACAGTAAGCCCATGACGCCTCCGTCCACGGCCGCCGATCTGCACCTCCGGGGTCGCGGCAGGTTCGCTCCCGGCCTGACCGCCGCCGAGCTCATCCTCGGCCTGTCGCAGCTCCGGTTGCACGCCCCGGCGGTGCTGCCTGGTGGGGATCCGCAGGGCGGGGTCGCGAATGCCCTCGCCGTGGTGTCCACAGCCGTGCCGAGCGACGCCGGGGTCGTCAGCCGGTACGACGCCGCGGCGGTGTGGTCCTCGTGCGGTGCCAGGCCCGCATCGGCGGGGTGGCAAGATCCCC
>DASPZW010000195.1:0-4409 GCA_035636055.1 Actinomycetota bacterium | reverse complement strand
GAGGGGCAGTGGGAGCCTCTCGGGCGCACCGTGGCCGGCGGTGCTGCGATGTATGCAGCCTTCATCCGGCCCGATGCGGTCCACACCAGCCTGACCGCGGGCCTGGTGTGGATGGACCCCAGGGTGATCGACCTGCGGCTGGTCGCCGGATCCCAGCAGCCCGGTGGCACCGGATGGGCGGACCAGGCTCCCCTGCCGGTCGGTGAGCGAAGCCGCCTGCTCGCGACGTTCAACGCCGGGTTCCGCCTCTCCGACGGGCGGGGCGGCTACTTCGAGGCGGGGAGGACCGGGCGGGAGCTGGTCGACGGCGCCGCCTCGCTCGTCATCAGCAAGGACGGCTCGGCAACGGTGGCGAAATGGGGTCGGGACGCCACGATGAGCGCATCGGTCTACGCCGTGCGCCAGAACCTCTCCCTGATCCTCGACGGCGGCCTGGTCACGCCGGAGGTGTCGCAGAACTCCACGCGCGCCTGGGGGGCCACGATCCGCAACGAGGTGCTGGTCTGGCGGTCCGGGATCGGCGTCACGCGCAACGGTGCGCTGATCTACGCGTGCGGGCCGGGGCTGTCCGTGGCGTCGCTCGCCGAGATCTTCCGCCACGCCGGGGCGGTGCGTGCCATGGAGATGGACATCAACTCCACATGGGTGACGTTCATCTCGTACAAGCCGGTTGCCGGAGCGCCGCCCGACACCAACAACGGGTCGAAATTGCTGCCGGGAATGTCCGGGAAGGCCGACCGCTACCTCGGCCCCTCGACCCGTGACTTCTTCGCCGTGTTTGCCCGGCCGGGATCGTCCGTCACCGACGTGAGCCCGTCCGCCGTGGTTCCCTCGTCATCGCTCAACCCGTTGCTCACGAGAACGCCGCCTCCCTCGCCCACCCCCTGGCCGTCGACGAGCCCGGCGCTGGTGTACCCGACGTACTACCCGACGCCGTCGCCGTCCGTCTCGCCGCTCTACCCGTCCCCCTAGAGCCCGGCCATCCGTAGAATGCGGGCCATGCCCTCCAAGGCCTCACCCGCACCAAAGGCAGCGCCACCACCGAAGCGCCGGGGGCGCATCTCGCGCGACGACCCCCCCGAACGGCGCTTCCCCGTGACCTACCGGCGCCTCGAGCGGGAGTACCCGGACGCCAAGACCGCCCTCAACTTCTCCAACCCCCACGAGATGCTCTTTGCGACGATCATGTCCGCCCAGTGCACCGACGCGATGGTGAACAAGGTGACTGCCAAGCTCTTCCCCAAGTACCCGACGCTCGAGGACTACGCGAACGCCGACCCGCTCGACCTCGAAGCCGACATCAAGCAGACCGGCTTCTTCCGCATGAAGACCAAGGCGATCCAGGGCTCGGCCCGCCGGCTCCTCGAGGTCTACGACGGGAAGGTGCCCGACACGATGGCCGAGATCCTCACCCTCCCCGGGGTGGCCCGGAAGACGGCGAACGTCGTGCTCGGCAACGCCTACGGGGTCGTGGAGGGCATCGCCGTCGACACCCATGTCGGCCGGCTGGCCCGGCGCCTCGGGCTCACGAAGGAAAAGGACCCGGAGAAGGTCGAGCACGACCTCATGAAGCTCGTCCCGCGCAGCAAGTGGCTCCACGTGACCTACCTGTTCATCGAACACGGCCGGAAGGTCTGCAAGGCCCCCGTGCCTCGCTGCGAGGAATGCGTCCTCAGCGACCTCTGCCCGTCCTCGCGGGTATGACGGCGGGTATGGCGGCCGGGGCGCTCTACGTCGGCACCTCCGGGTTCGCCTACCCGGAATGGAAAGGGCCGTTCTATCCCGCCGATCTGCCCGCGAAGAGGATGCTGGCCCACTACGCGTCCCTGCTGCCCTCGGTCGAGATCAACTACACGTTCCGCCGGATGCCCTCCGACGCCGTCCTGGAGACGTGGCGGACGCAGACGCCCGACGGGTTCCGCCTCACGTTGAAGGCCCCCCAGCGCATCACCCACATCAAGCGCCTGGTCGACGCCGCCCAGGACGTGGACGAGTTCGTGCGCCGGGCGGTGAGCCTGGGGGACCGCCTGGGAGTGGTCCTGTTCCAGCTCCCCCCCACGCTCAAGTACCGCCGGGAGATCCTGGAGGGCTTCCTGTCGGGTCTGCCCCCCGTCGTCCGCGCCGCCATGGAGTTCCGCCACGAGTCGTGGGCGGATCCGGAGGTCGCCGCCCTGCTGGAGAGCCACCAGGTGGCCGTCTGCGTCGCAGAGACCGAGGCCCAGGCGCCGGCGACCATCCCCGTCACCGCCCGGCACGTCTACCTGCGCCTCCGCAAGCTCGAGTACGACGATGCGGAGATCGCCGCGTGGGCGCAGCGCGTCCAGGGCGTGCTCGACGCCGGCTCGGACGTCTACTGCTACTTCAAGCACGAGGGTGGCGGGGTCGGACCCGCCTACGCCAGGGCGCTGCTGGAGAAGATCCGCACCGGCTAGCCCCGGGCTGACGCCGGTTTAGCGGGCGGGGCCGGCCTTGATGTTCTTGATCTCCAGGGTGTCGGTGACCCCACGCACGAAGTCCTGCGAGCCGTAGATCAGCGCCTCCATCTTCGAGTCCTTCAGGCAGAGGTCGCCCTCGTAGTGGTTGCCGCCGTTCTTGGCGATCTTCACCGGGACGCCGTTGGCGTTGTTGGCGACGTTGCTCCCCGACGGGGGCAGGCACGACCCCGGGACGAGCAGGACGCCGGTGGAGCTGATGTCACCGAACACGAGCTGGGGACCGGCGGGGTTCCCGAAGGCCGCCAGCTTGAGCGGGTCCTTGTCGGTGAGGACGAGGAAGCCGGACGGCGTCTGGGTGCCGGACATGTTGGCGGCCCACGACTGGTCGTCGGACGAGGTCATCAGGTCGTTGCCATCGCCCTCCCAGACCCCGACATGCCAGTCGCCGTACTTGAAGTCGAGGAAGTTGCCCGGCGGCTGCGCGGCCGGCAGGACCACGACCGACGCGCCACCGCCGCCCGGCAGGGCCGGTGGCGCCGGGGTCGGATTCTCGTTCACGACGAAACTGGCCCCCCCGTGGTCGATCTGGAACTGGCCGGCTTCCCGGGCGAAGTTGCCCAGGGCTCCGGAGTCGAGGGGGGTCACCCCGAGCTCGGCCAGGTTGAGGCTGGGGTCGTAGAGGAGGTCGGCCGAGGTGCCGTCGCTGAACGTGATGTTCACCTGGGTCTTGCCGCCGGCCGAACTGGTCGTCGGGACGAACTTCGTGAGGTGAGCGGTGGTGGCGGGGGCCGCCGCTGCCTTGGGCTTGCCGCCCTTCAGGAGCCCGAAGACCAGCAGGCCAGCGGCCAGCAGGATCAGAGCGACGGCTCCGACGGCGACCATGAGGCGGGTCGAGTCCGACCAGTTGGCCGTCATCCCCGGGCCGGTGGGCTCCTTGCCCCAGATGCCGCCCCCGCCGGGGCCCCCCATGCCGGGGAACTTGAATCCTCCGAACGGGGAGGTACCTCCGGACGGCGAACCGCTCGACGCCGGCGGCGTGTACGTGCTGCCGGTGGTGCTTCCGCCGCCGGCAGGCTTGAATCCGCCGAAGCCGGAGGACTTCTTCTTCTTGTCCGGTGGCGAACTCGAGCCCCCATGTAACGACATTGCCGTCCCCCTCTGTGAGCCTTCGGCGCGTGAACTCCTTGGACGCCGTGGCCGCGGCGGAGCCAAGGTACCCGTTAGGCGTGGCGGATGCAACCTGCGTCCGTGCCGGGCCCGAGCGGTATCCTCGCCCAATGGCGGGAGGCCACGGACACACCCATGATCACGGCGTTGTGGACCGGGCGGCCTGGAGCTCCGCCGAGGGTATCCGGGCCATCAAGGTCTCGACGTTCGGCCTGGCGGCGACCGCAGCCGTCCAGTTCGCCATCGCCATCCTGGGGGGGTCGGTCGCCCTGCTCGCCGACGGCCTGCACAACCTCGGGGACGTCTTCACGACCGTCGCCCTGTGGCTGGCCTTCCTGACCTCCCGGCGAGCCGCCGACCGGCGCTACACCTTTGGCTACGAGCGCTTCGAGGACCTGGCGGGGGTCGGGATCGTGGCGATCATCGGCCTCACCGCCGCGGCCGCCGCCTACGAGTCGTACCGGGCGATGTTCCGGCCACGGCCCGTCGGCCACCTCGCTCTCTCGTTCGCCGCTGCGGTCGTCGGCATTGCCGGCAACGAGGTTGTGGCGCAGTACAAGATCCGCGTCGGCCGGCGCATCGGCTCCGTGACCCTCGAGGCCGACGGCATCCATTCCCGCATCGACGGCTTCGTGTCCGCAGGTGCCCTCGTCGGCCTCGTCGGGGTTGCGATGGGCTACCCGAAGGCCGACCCGATCGCGGGCCTGGCGATCACCGCGGTGATCGTCTGGGTGACCGTCGGCACCGCCCGGGGGGTGATCCTGCGGATCGTCGACGCGGTCGACCCGAAGCTCACCAAGCGGATCG
>DASPZW010000194.1:0-6441 GCA_035636055.1 Actinomycetota bacterium | reverse complement strand
CGCCTCCCCCGGGCCGGCCTCGACGTCGACCCCGGCCTCCCGGAGGGCCTCGAAGCCTCTGCCGGAGACGAGTGGGTCGGGGTCTTCCATGGCGGCGACCACCCGGGAGACGCCCGAGGCCAGGACAGCCTCGACGCAGGGAGGCGTCCGGCCGTGGTGCGAGCACGGCTCGAGGGTCACGTAGAGCGTGGCCCCCCGGGCCGCCTCCCCCGCCTCCCGAAGGGCCAGGACCTCGGCGTGCTCGGTGCCGGCCCGGCGGTGCCACCCGGTGCCGACCACGCGGCCCCCGGCGACGACGACCGCCCCCACCGCGGGGTTGGGGCTGGTCCGCCCAATGCCCTTACGGGCAAGCCGGAGGGCCTGCTGCATGAACGCTTGGTCGGGGCCGGTGCCGGGTGCGGGCATGGCCCCATGTTCCCACGGGGCCTGCGGCGCCCCACGCCGCGTCCCCACGCCGCCTCCCACACCGCGTCCCCAGGACGCGGCGATGACGCGGGGATGACGCCCGGCCCTCATGATGACGGGCATGCTGAAGTACGCCAGCCCGGTCGCCACCAGGGTTCGTGACGCCGTGAGCTCACCCGGCCACCCGGTCGACCCCGGGGCACGGGCATTCCTCGAGCCGAGGCTGGGCCAGGACTTCGGCAAGGTCCGGGTGCACGTCGACGCCACCGCCGCCAGGTCCGCCGCGGCCCTCAACGCCAGGGCCTTCACGGTCGGGCGGGACATCGTTTTCGGGGCAAACCAGTACGCGCCCGGATCCCCGCAGGGAAGGGCGGCGCTGGCCCACGAGCTCACCCACGTGGTGCAGCAGGCGGCGGGCACGGTCGAGGGAGCGGTGAGCCCCGGCCCCGGCGGCGTGCGGCTCAGCCGCCCCGACGACCCGTTCGAACACGCCGCACGCGCCGCTGCCAGCCGCGTGCTGGGCCCACCCCCGCTGGAGCCCGCGGCCACCCGGCTCCGGGTGCCCCCGCGCGACCCGCTCAACGCTCCGGTCCAGCGCCTCGTGCTGAAGGCGGAGGAGCCCTCCCCGAAGCCCTACTACTCCGACCAGGACCCGCAGGCGCGCTTCGCAACCGCGGAGGAGGCCGAGGCGCACGAGCGGCAGATCGCCGAGCGCAGGGTGGCCACCCACGGCGGGGGCTCGGCCGCGTCGGAGGGTCCCGAGGTCAAGAGGTTCGAGGAGCTGTTCCGGAGCGAGCCGCGGGACCAGTGGCGGGACCTCTACAAGAGGTTGGCCCTGCAGTATCACCCCGACAAGGGAGGGGTGGTCGTGAAGTTCCAGGCCCTCCAGGAAGCCTACGGCCTGCTCACCACCGGGGCGCCCGGTGGGGGCCCCACCTTGACCATCACGCACGCCCCGGAGATCGTGGAGCGCGAGCGGGGACTGCAGCGCACGGACCCACGCCTCGCCGCGCTGCTCGGGACACCGGGCGTCAGGCTCGACGTCGCGCGGCAACTCCTCCAGGCCATGCCCACCCTGAGTGCCTCCCTCGTGCCCGCCGCCGGGGTGCTCCTCGGCATGGGCGTGGATCCTTCTGCGGCCGCCGTCTTCCTGCGGAGGAACCGGGGCTTCTCCGCCAGCGCCGAGGGCGCGCAGGTGATGAGCGACCTCCTCGCCCCCCCGCAGTTCACCCTCGTGCACCTCGCCGGCATCGTGGGGCTCTTCCCGGGCCTCGCCCGAGTGCACGTCCCCCTCGTGCGGGCGCTGAGGGCGCGCAACGTCGCCCCCGACGACATCGGCGCGTTCTGCGTGGGACACGGGGCCTTCGCGGCCAGCGCCCATGGCCACCAGATCGCCGGCCAGCTCCTTGCGCAGCGCGGCTTCGGCCTCGGTGACCTCGGCGACCTGCTGCACGCCTTCCCGGGCCTCGCGCTTGGCAATGTCGCCGTGGTCAAGGTGCTGATCGGCGCGAAGAAAGCGATCCCCGTCATCGCGGCGTTCTGCAGCACCCACGGCGCCTTCGTGGCCCGCGCCGGAGCGGCGCAGGTCGTCACCAGCCTCCTCTCCCCCGGGTTCAGCCTCGAGGACCTGAGCAGCCTCGTGACCGGCTTCCGCCTCCTGGCCACCGCCCACGTGCCGAGCGTGAAAGTGCTGCTCGTCCACGTGAAGGCCCGACCCGTGCCCGTCGCTGCCTTCTGCACGACCCACACCGCCTTCGTGGCACACGGCGGCGCCCCCACGATCCTCAGGGTGCTCGTTGCATCGGCTCCGGGCTTCACGCTGGACGAGTTCAGCACCCTGCTCACGGCGTTCCCCGCCCTCACCTTGGTGCATGCGGGCGTCCTCAAAGTCTTCAGGGGGAAGGGGGCAACGGCGGCTGCCATCACCACGTTCTGCCCGGCCCACGCCGTGTTCATGAACAACGCCCAGGCCCGGGGCATCGCCAACCAGCTCCTCGGGCCCGCATTCACGCTGCCACACCTCGGCCAGCTGCTCACCGGTTTCGTCGGTCTCGCGCTGGCCCACGTCCCGGGCGTGAAGGAACTCCTTGCCAGGACGGCTCCCCTCACCGAGGTCATCGCATTCTGCAATGCCCATGCTGCATTCCTGGCGAGCGCAGCCGGCCCGGGCATCGTGCGGGAGGTCGTGGCTCCGCCCGCGTTCACGCACACCGACCTGAGCACCCTCCTCAGCGCCTTCCCAGCTCTCGGCCCGGTGCATGTGCCGACGCTGAAGACGCTCATCAGCAAAGCGTCGACGCCGGCGGAGATCACGGCATTCTGCCCGGTCCACGCCGCGTTCCTGGCGAGCCCGGGGGCACCCCGGGTGGCCGGCACGCTGCTCGCGCCCCCCGACTTCATGCTCCCCAGTCTCGGCACCCTGCTCACGGCGTTCCCCGGCTTGAGCCCCGCCAACGTGGCCACGGTCAAGGTCCTCCACGCCAAGGTCACGACCCCGGCTGCCATCGCCACCCTCTGCACGGCCCACCCGGTGTTCGTCGCGCACGCCGACGCCCCCGGCATCGTCAACCAGCTTGTGGAGGCGCCTGCTTTCACGTCGGTGCAGCTCGGCGCGTTGCTTGTCACCTGCCCAGGGCTGGTCAGGACGTACGTCCCCACGGTGAAGAAGCTGATCGAAAAGGCAGTGGCGGCAGGCAGCATCGGCACGTTTGGTGCGGCCTACCCGATCTTTGTCGCAAGCGCTCGCGGCCCCCTGGTGACCCACGCGCTCGTCGGCTTCTCCGGCTTCACGCTGGCCAACGTCACCACGGTGCTGGCGAGCTTCGCCGGCCTCGACGAGACGCATGTCGCCACGGTGAAGAAGCTGATCGAAAAGGCAGTGGCGGCAGGCAGCATCGGCACGTTTGGTGCCGCCCATCATGGCTTCCTGGCCAACGCCGACGGACCGGAGATCGTCGACAGCCTGTGGCAGCTCTTCGGGTTCACCGTCACCAGGCTGACCAACCTTCTCGTCGCCTTCCCGGGGGTGAGGCTGGACCAGCTCGACGTGGTCAAGGCGTTCCTGCGCAAGGGTGCCCATGAGGCGGACATCGCGACCTTCGCCGGCAATTACCCGGCGCGCATGACCGACCCCGGGATTCCGGGCATCATCCGCGAACTCCTTGACCGGGCAGGGACGGCGATCGCACTCAACGGCCTGTTCGGGTTGCTCACGGGGCTCACCGCGGCCGAGCTGGTCACCATGTTCACGGACTACTTCAAGGGAGCCCCGGTCCCAACCATCGTGATCCGCGTCACGGCGCTTCGTGTCGGGCGGACCCCACAACAGATGCTTGCCCTGCTGGAAAAGCCGTCGGCGGCCCTCGACACCCAGTTCACGACCTTTCCCGCACGGCAGTTCCCAGCCTGGACGGTGACCTACATCCGGGCGGCGCTGAACATCAGGGGGTGGGCGCCCGCCGCCGTGGTGTCATTCCTCCAGGACAACAGCGTCAAGGCGGAACTCAAGAAGGCCACCAGGGAGAAGAACCCTGCCTACTGGATCTGGCTGTTCGCGCTGCACCACGGAGGCGCTGCCCCGTTGGGTGGGGGTGCGCCGACCGTGGTCAACGTCGCTCACGTCACCGGAGCCAGGGTCGTGCGACTCGAGCCTTGGATCCTGCAGCACGTGCAGAACCGCCACACGTTCCATCACTTCGATTTCTGGGACCCCGCGGCCCTGGCCCCGAACCGGCCGACGTCGGGCATGCTCGCGCCCGGCTTCGACATCCTTGGAGAGATCACCAGGCTGCTGGGGAACGCCAGCGTCACGTCGGCTGTCTGGGATGGGAGCAAGATACAGATCGGGACGTGGGAGATCAGGATAGCGCCGGACCCTGGTCACCTCGGGGAGTTCCGCATCACGTCGTTTTTCCCGGAGACGGTAGCCCCCATGCCCATTCCCAGGGCCATCATGCTGGCGATCCACCAGCATCTCTTCCCCTAACGTCCGCGGTCAGCGGTTGTACCCCGACACCGACATCTGGTTCTGGTCGCTCGTCGCGGCGTTGCCCCGGCCTGGCGGCCCCGTGCCGTTCCACCAGAACAGGTCCCACGTGCCCGCGGCTGCCGAGGGCTGGGTGTACACGATGTAGTAGGTGGCCCCGGGGGTCACGGCGACGTCGCCGATGTCGGCACCGCTCTCGCCGTAGTTGGTCACGGGGGCCGCCACATCCGCGAGCGGCGTGGTGCAGGGGATGTCCGAAGGGCCGGCCGCCCCGATCCCCCCGCAGACCCGGATGCGCGTCGTCGCCCCTGGCACCGGCGCCCCGGCCGTGTAGTTCCCACTCCCCCACGTGACGGCCACGTGGGTCAACGTGTTGGACCGGGCGATGAACGACTGGTAGCCGTAGGGCGACCGTCCCCAGTACGGTGCGCCGGGAGCCATCCGGTCGTAGCTCACGATCGCGGTCCGGTTGGGCGGTGGCGGAGGCGGCGCCGGGGTGGGGCGGGGCGAGGGGGCGACGGGCGGCGAGCTCACGCTCGGCTGCGCGGATGGGCTCGGCGAGGCAGGCGCGGTTGGGCTCGGCTGGCTATGGGAGGCGGCCACCGTCGGGGCGGGCGGCGGGAGCGACCTCCCGGGCGACGGCGGCGGCGGCCCCGTGACCACGACCGTCGCCGAGGCGGACAGGGTGCCCAGCCGGGCGGTCAGTGTCGCTGTCCCCGCCGCGTTGGCCCGCACCGTACCCGACGTGACGGACGCGATGTCGGATCTCGACGAGCTCCACGCCGCGGCCAGCGCCGCGGCCGGGGCGGGGGACTGGTCGTTCATCGTCCCTGCCAGCACCAGGTCCTGCGTCGCACCGACGGCCAGCACCACCCTTCCAGGGGTGACGCTGATCGCGCGCAGCTGCTTCACCACGAGGTCCCTGCCGACGCGGTAGGCGGCCTCGGCCCTCACCTCGTCTTCGGCCAGAAGGCTCAGGCTGCCGGTCGCAGGGACCGTGGCCTGGTAGGAGAGGCTCCGGCTCTGGCCGGGGGCCACGTCCGGGAACACGAACCGCAGGACGGGGTCGTCCTGGATCACCTGGGCCCCCGCGGGTTGGACGTCCCGAAGGTTCCTGGCCGAATGCGCCACCGAGGCGGGGATCACCTCGTCGTACGTGACGGTCTGGGTCGCCGGCCCGGCGTTGGTCAGGGTCACGTGCCCCGTCAGCACCGTCCCCGCCAGCTCCCAGGTGCGGCCCGCCGCCACCGTGCCACTCACCACGGTGAGCGGAAACATCATGCTCTGGTGGGGCGGCGGCTGGTGGGTGCGGGTCACGACGACGGCCACGAACGCACCGGCGACGAGGGCGGCGGCGATCGCCGCCGTGATCACGAGACGGCTCCTGCCCCGGCGTCCGGCCGCGGCAGGGGGGTCCGGCCCCACCCGCGAGCCGGAAAGCGGGGGCGTGGCGTGGGAGCTGCGCGGCAGGATCGTCGCCCGGTCCGGCTCGGGCACCTGGGGCTCCGGTGGCCGCTCGAGCCTCGGGAGCGCCGCGACTGCGTCCAGGCTGGGCGCAAGCGCAGACAGCGCCCGGGCAGCGGCAGCGGCGTCCGGGCGGTCGCCGGGCTCGCGGGCGATCATGGACGCACAGATGTCCCAGAGCTCTTGGGGGAAGCCGGGGACCGGTCCGGGCACCTTCTCGCGGGCCGCGAGGAGCACCGCTACGGGATCGACGATGGTCGCAAACGGCGTCGTGCCCGTCACCAGTTCGTAGAGCATGATCCCGGCGCTGTAGACGTCGGCGGCGGGGGTGGCGTGCTCCCGCTGGCTCAGCTCGGGAGCCAGGTAGCGGGGCGTGCCGATCAACCCGGTGAGCCGGGTGAGGGACGGACCGTGGGTGAGCCGGGCGATGCCGAAGTCGCTGAGGCGTGCCTGCGGGGGCGCCGCCGTCGTGTCCACGAGGACGTTCTCCGGCTTGACGTCACGGTGGACCACCCCCGTGGCGTGCACCGCCGCGAGGCCCTCGAGGACCTGGATGCTGAGGCGGGTCGCCTCCGCCGGGGCCAGTG
>DASPZW010000193.1:0-8866 GCA_035636055.1 Actinomycetota bacterium | reverse complement strand
GGCCGAGACGATGAGCTCGGCAAGCTCCACCTCGCCCTCGGTCGGTGCTCCGAACGACGTGCCGCGCGCTGCCGCGCTGGCCACAGCATCGACCACCGCCGGGTGGGCATGGCCGAGGATGAGGGGGCCCCAGGAGGCGAGCAGGTCGATGTAGCTGTGGCCGTCGGCGTCGGTCACCCGGGAGCCCTCGCCGGCGGCGATGAACCGCGGCGTCCCTCCCACCGCTCCGAACGCCCGCACCGGCGACGAGACCCCGCCGGGCATGACCTCCAGGGCACGGTCGAAGAGGGCCTGGGACCGGGCGGTCACGATGTCACCCACCCGGCGGCGTCGAGCGCATGGTAGGTGATCACGAAGTCGGCGCCCGCCCTGACGATGGCGGTGAGGATCTCCAGGGCGGCTCGCGGCTCGTCCATCCAGCCTCGCTCCGCCGCGGCCTTGACCATGGCGTACTCGCCGCTCACGTTGTAGGCGGCCAGGGGAGCGTCGAAGCGCTGCCGGGCGGCGTGGATGAGGTCGAGGTAGGCGAGGGCGGGCTTCACCATGACGATGTCCGCCCCCTCCGCCAGGTCCCGCTCGATGCTGGCGAGCCCCTGGCGCCCGTCGGGGGGGTCGATCTGGTAGGAACGTCGGTCGCCGAACGACGGGGCGCACTCGGCGACCTCCCGGAAGGGGCCGTACATGGCCGATGCGAACTTGGCCGAGTACGCCATGATCCCGGTCTCGCCGAGCCCGGCGCCGTCGAGGGCCCGGCGGATGGCTCCGACCCTGCCGTCCATCATGTCCGAGGGCGAGACGAAGTCGGCCCCCGCCTGCGCCTGCGACACCGCAGCGGCGGCGAGCACCTCCACGGTCGCGTCGTTGAGCACCCTGCCGTCCTCGACGATCCCGCAATGGCCGTGGCTTGTGTACTCGCAGAGGCAGGTGTCGGCGAAGACGACCAGGCCCGGCGCGGCCGCCTTCACCTCCTGGATCGCCCGCTGCGCGGGGCCGTCGGGGGCGGCGGCTGCCGAACCGCGCTCGTCCTTGACGGCGGGGATGCCGAAGATCAGCACGCCCGGGACGCCGAGGGCCTCTGCCTCCTTGGCGACCACCCCCACGCGTTCCGCGGGCCAGCGGTGATGGCCGGGGAGGGAGGCGAGGGGCTCCTCGACGCTCAGCCCGTCGGCGACGAACAGCGGCAGGACGAAACGGTCGGGCGAGAGGCGCGTCTCGGCAACGAGCCGGCGCAGGGCGGGCGTCGAGCGAAGCCGGCGGAGCCGGCGGGTATCAACGGTCATCTGCCCATTCTGGCAGCGATCGTGGCCACGAGGCCCGGGATCGTATGCGTCCCTGCCTCCGCAGTGACGGCCAGCCCCGCCCGGCGGCAGGCGGCGGTCGTGGCGGGGCCGATGGAGAACACCGCGGCACCGCGGGTGTCCGGCGGGTCGCCTGCGGCGCTGGCGAAGGCCTCCGTGATGGAAGCGCTGGTCAGGGCCACCCCGTCGACGCCCGCCTCCAGGGCCTCGACGATGGGCCCGCTCCCGGTGTGCTCCGTGCGGTAGGCGTTGACCCGTTCCACGTCGTAGCCCCGGCCCGAGAGGATCTCCTCGAGGTCCGGCCCGGCGGCCTCGGCCCGCACGACGCAGACCCGGCCGGGAGGCCCGGGAAGCTCGCCGGCGAGGGCGACGGTGGTGTAGGCACTCGGCACGAAATCGACGGTCACGCCCAGCCCGGCGAGGGCCTCCGCGGTTGCCGGCCCCACGGCAGCCACGCGGTGGGCGCCGAGCGGCCCTGGTCCCGGCCCCGGTGCCGATCCCGCCCCAGGTCGCGCCCGCGGCCCCGGCCCAGCGCCGAGGGCCGCCACCCCGTTGACCGACGTGAAGACCACCCAGTCGTGCCCACGGCCCAGCGCCGAGCCGAGTGCCCCGGCGTCGGACGCAGGCAGGATGCGGATCGCCGGGACGACGACGGGCTCGGCCCCCTCGGCGACCAGGGCCCGGGCGAGGTCCCCGGCTTGGCCCTCGGGGCGGAGGACGAGCACCCGCCGGCCTTCAAGGCTGCCGGGCAACGGTCCCTTGCTCCAGGAGTTGCAAGGCTCCCAGGTCCATCAACTGCTCTGCCACGGCCGCACCCAGGGCCATGGCCATCGACGGCTCGCCCTCGGCGCGCGCCCTCGCCTGGCGGGTGCCGTCCGCAGACGTCACCGCACCCTCGACGACAAGGACGCCCCCGGTGTGCCGGGCATAGGTGGCCACGGGCAACATGCAACCCCCGCCGAGGCCCCGGAGGATCGCCCGTTCCGCGGTGACGGCGCTGCGGGTGGGGGGGTGGTCCAGCGCCGCCACGAGCGGGCCGAGGTCGGCGTCTCCCTCGCGGACCTGGATCGCCAGGGCCCCCTGCCCGGGCGCCGGAAGGAGCTCCTCGGGGTCGAAGAAGTCGTCGGCGGGGATGCCGAGGCGCTCCAGTCCCGCCGCCGCGAGGACCACCGCCGCCACCTGGCCCGAGCGGACTCTTTCGACGCGGGTGGGGACGTTGCCCCGGATGGGGACGACCTCGAGGTCGCTGCGGATGCGCAGGAGCTGGGCGGCCCGCCGGGGGCTGCCGGTGCCGACCCGGGCGCCGGCCGGGAGTGCCCGGAGCTCGGCCCCCACGAGAGCGTCCCGCGGGTCGGCCCGCTCGGGGACGGCGGCGATCGTCAGGCCCGGCACGGGGTCGGTGGGCACGTCCTTCAACGAGTGCACGGCGAGGTCGATCCCCCCATCGAGGAGGGCCTGCTCGATCTCCTTGACGAAGACGCCGGTCCCGAGCGCACCGACGTGGCCCTGGTCTCCCGCCGTCGAGATCAGCACCTCGACCCAGCGCCGGTCGGGCACGGCGGCCCGCAGACGGTAAAGGACCCAGGCGGTCTGTGCCCGTGCGAGCCGGCTCGCCCGGGTGCCGACCGCTGTCACGGCTTCGCCAGGCCCCGCACCGGGCCTGAGCACCGGCCGCTGGGTGCCGTCCCTGTGCAGTTGCCCGGGGTACCACTCGCCAACACGGGCTATTCCAGGCCGAAGATCCGCAGGATGGCGGCCCGGATGTCGTCATCGGAATCCCTGAGGGCCGTCGTGGGCCCGTGCAGCAGCTTGTTGGCGATGCGCATCCCCAGCGCCTCGACCCGGGCCCTCGCCTGCTCCGGAAGGTCGAGGCCGGACAGGGCACGGGCCACCTCCTCGTCCACCACCGCGCCGGCCCGCTCCCGGAGGCGCTGGATGGCGGTCCCGGACTCCCGGGTCTCCAGCCACCGCTCCATCCGGGCCACCTCGGCGGCCACCATCTCCTCGGCACCGCTGAAACCGGCGGTGAGCTGCGGGCTGCGGGGGCCGGGGATCTCCTCGAGGCTGCGCAGTTCGACGTCGGGGCGGCTGTCGACGTCGACGGCTCTCGGCACGGACAGGTCGACGATGACGAAGGGGTGCTCCGGGCTGCGGACCGGGATGTGCCGGGGGCGCACCGCGATGCCCCCCGAGACCGCCACCACGGCGAATTCGCTCTTGTCGAGGACAGCCCCGAGCTCCGAAAGGGCGTACGCCTGCGCGTCGAGCGGCTCGGCGAGTTTGGCGGCCGACGCCTTGCCCCGGCTCACGATCGACAGGCGGGCGCCCTGCTTCCACAGCCGGTTCGCGGCGTCCGCGGCCGCCTCCCCGGCTCCCACGATGGTGCCGGCGCGGCCGCCCAGGCCGCCGAGGCGCTCCTTGAGATGGTCCGCAGCGATCGAGCCGATGCTCTGGCCGATCGTGCCGAGCTCGGTCTCGGCCCGCACCCGCTTCCCGAGGCGGATCGCCCGTCCGAAGATATTGGCGAGGGCGGGGCCCGTCGAGCCCGCTTCCCGGGCCAGGGCGTACGCCCGGCGGACCTGCCCCAGGACCTGGGGCTCGCCGACAACGAGCGAATCGAGCCCGCAGGCGACGGTGAACAGGTGCTCGATGGCGTCCATACCGGCAAGCAGCTCCAGGTCGTGCTGGTCGGTCGGCAGCAGCCCCGGGAGGATGGCGGCAACGCCGTGGACCGCCTCGGACTCGTCCCCCGACGAGGTGAAGTAGGCCTCGGTCCGGTGACAGGTGCAGAGCAGGGCGAGCTCGCCGACGCCGGGCCGCTCGGCCTCCAGCACGGCGCGCTGCGCCGGTTCGTCGTACGCAAGCCGAGTCCGCAGCTCGGCCGGGGCTGCCCGGCCCGCACAGAGTGCGAGGATCACGAAAATCGGTCCATGGTTGAGGTCCCCAAAGTGACAGCAGCGTATCGCGGCGCCGCGGCAAGACGGAGACCGAAGCGGGACGTTTGAGCGCTACAGCGGGAAAAGGCAGGACGTTTCTGCACCGTCACGGTCGAAACGTCTTTGCCTCTTTACCCCAGGACCTCTTTACCCCAGGACCTCTTCACCCCAGGCCCCCTACAATCCTTGACCATCATGTCGATCAGTAAGGAAGAGGTCGAACACGTCGCCCGGCTTGCCCGGCTCGCCCTGACCGAGGAGGAGAAGGTCCTCTACGCCGAGCAGCTCGGGCGCATCCTCGGTCACGCTGCCCGGGTGACCTCCCTCGACACCGAGGGGGTGCCGCCGACCGCCCAGGCCATCGAGCTGGCCAACGTCTTCCGCCCCGACGAGCCGGGCAAGCCGGCGCCGTCGTTGACCCAGGAAGAAGCCCTGGCCAACGCTCCCGCTGTCGAGGCCGGGCACTTCCGGGTGCCGAGGATCCTCGAGGCGGAGGATTGAGCGCCACCCCAGGTTCGGCTCGGCCCCCCTGGACGCTGACGGCCACGGAGCTCATCGGACTGCTGCGCAGCGGTGACCTGAGCGCGACCGAGCTGACGCAGTCCCTCCTGGAACGCATCGAGCAGGTGGACCGCGATGTCCGGGCCTACATCACCGTCACGCCCGAGCGTGCGCTGGCCAGGGCGGCAGCCGTCGACCGCGCCAGGGCCGCCGGGGAGGACCCCGGGCCCCTGGCGGGCGTACCGGTGGCGGTCAAGGACATCATCGCTACCAAAGGTGTCAGGACGACCGCCGGGTCCAGGATCCTGGACAACTACATCCCGCCCTACTCGGCCACCGTCGCCGAACGCCTGGACGCCGCGGGCCTGCCGATGCTCGGCAAGACCAACCTTGACGAGTTCGCCATGGGGTCGTCCACGGAGAACTCCGCCTGGTTCCCCACGCGCAACCCGTGGGACTTGGGCAGGGTGCCCGGCGGATCGTCGGGCGGCAGCGCCGCGGCCGTGGCGGCAGGCGAGGCGGTCTGGTCGATCGGCACGGACACGGGCGGCAGCATCCGCCAGCCGGCATCGCTGTGCGGGGTCGTCGGGCTGAAGCCGACGTACGGCCTCGTCTCTCGCTCGGGGCTCATCGCCTTCGCTTCGTCGCTGGACCAGGCGGGGCCGTTCGCACGCTCCGTCGCCGACGCGGCCCTCCTCCTGCAGGTCATGGCAGGCCGGGATCCCAGGGACTCGACGTCGCTCCCGAACCCGGTGCCCGACTACTCGGCGCACTTGGACGACGGCGTGGAGGGGCTGCGGGTCGGTGTCGTGTCCCAGCTGATGGGCGAGGGGGTCCAGGCCGGCGTGCGGCAGCGGGTACAGGAGGCGATCACGCTGCTGGGCAAGCTGGGGGCCGAGGTCGGGGAGGTGTCCCTGCCGACCTTCGACGCCGGCATCGACGTGTACTACCTGATCGCCCCCGCCGAGGCATCTGCCAATCTTGCCCGGTTCGACGGCGTCCGGTACGGCTTGCGGGTGGACGGCGAGGATGTCGCAAAGATGAACTCCCGCACGCGGGCGGAGGGCTTCGGGGCGGAGGTGAAGCGCCGGATCATGCTCGGGACCTACGCACTCTCGGCCGGCTATTACGACGCCTATTACGGCAAGGCGCAGAAGGCGCGGACACTTATCATCCACGACTTCGCACGCGCGTACGAGGACTTCGACGTCCTTTTGTCGCCGACTTCGCCGACGACCGCATTCGCTATCGGCGAGAAAACGCAGGATCCGTTGACCATGTACCTGTCCGATGTCTGCACCGTCCCGACGTCGCTCGCGGGGGCCACCGCGATCTCGATCCCCTGCGGGGTGGCTCCGGAGGACGGGCTGCCGGTGGGCCTGCAGCTGATGGGGAGGGCGCTCGACGAAGTGACGGTCCTGCGGGCTGCCCACGCCCTCGAAGAGGAGCTCGGCCCGATGCCGCACCCGCCGCTGTGGGGGAGCCCCTCCGAATGAGCGACGCCGCCCCCGAGCTGCTGACCACCATCGGCCTCGAGATCCACTGCGAGCTGGCCACGGCGACCAAGATGTTCTGCGGCTGCGCCGTCGGCTTCGGCGGGGAGCCCAACACCCGGGTGTGCCAGGTCTGCCTGGGGCATCCCGGGACGCTCCCGGTCCCCAACGAACGGGCGGTGGCGTATGCGATCAAGATCGCCCTCGCCCTCGGCTGCCGCATCGCTCCGTCGTCGATCTTCCACCGGAAGAACTACTTCTATCCGGACATGCCGAAGAACTACCAGATCTCGCAGTACGACATCCCGCTCGGCCTGGCAGGATCGCTCGACGTCACGACCGGCGCCGGGACGCGGGCGATCGGCATCACCCGCGTGCACCTCGAGGAGGACACCGGCAAGAGCCTGCACATGGGGTCCGGCGGGCGCATCCACGACGCCGACTACTCGCTCGAGGACTTCAACCGGGCGGGCACGCCGCTCGTGGAAATCGTTACGGAGCCGGACATGACGTCGCCGGACGAGGGGCGGACCTTCGCCCAGGAGCTGCGGTCGATCCTCGAGTACCTCGAGGTGTCGGACGTTCGGCTCGAGGAGGGGTCGATGCGCTTCGATGCCAACATCTCCGTGGCCCCGCCCGGCGAGCGTGGCGCCAAGGTCGAGGTGAAGAACCTCAACTCGCTCAGGTCGCTGCACCGGGCACTCGCCTACGAGGAGGTCCGCCAGCGTGAGGTGCTCGCCGGGGGCGGGACGATCGACCAGTCGACACGCCACTGGGACGAGAAGTCCGGGGTCACGAGGCCGTTGCGCACCAAGGAGCATGCCTTCGACTACCGGTATTTCCCCGAGCCTGACCTCGTGCCCATCAAGCCCTCCCCCGAATGGTTGGAGGGCATCACGGCCGGCATCCCCGAGCTGCCGCCTGCCCGGCGCCGGCGGTTCATCGCCGACTACGGCCTAACGCCGTACGACGCGGCCCTGCTCGTGGCCACACGGGCCGCAGGCACCTTCTTCGAGGATGCAGTGGCCGGCGCAGGCAACGTGGAGCCGAAACTGGTGGCGAACTGGCTCGCGAACGACCTGCTCGGGCGCCTCGCCGAGCGGAGCGAGGACCTCGCCACGACGAAGGTGACGCCGCAGAACCTGGGGGCCCTGGTGGGCCTGGTGGCCGCCGGATCCATATCGGGCAACCAGGGCAAGGTCGTCCTGGACGAGATGATCGCCACCGGGCGTCCGGCAGCGGAGATCGTGGACGAGCGAGGCCTGAGGCAGGTCTCCGGACGTTCGGAACTGGAGGCGGTCGTCGGCGAGGTGCTTGCCGCCAACGCCGATGTCGTGGAGCGCATCCGGGCGGGCGACACCAAGCCGCAGGGGTTCCTCGTGGGCCAGATCATGAGGGCCACGAAGGGCCAGGCGAACCCCGCAGTCGTGCAGGAGCTGCTCAGGGACCTGTTGCAGCGTTAGTTTTCGCTCATAACGGCCCATCGCCTCGTGCCTAGGAATATCCCGAAGCAGACGCACTGGTCTTGGACAAAGCGACCAAGTGTTTTCAGTGCCGTGACCGTTGCGTTAACATTTCCGCTAGGAAATAGAAGTGGTTCCAGAGACTCTGGAATCGGTTGCGAACGGGGGGAGCAAAGGCATGAAGCGTTTTGTTTGGGCTGGGGTGGTTCGATGATGCCGGAGCCCAGGTCGAGAGGCACCGTCGTTCGCGACGAGTACCTGCGAGCCGGCGATGTTGCACGGCTGTTGCACGTGTCGCCCAAGACCGTCGCCCGCTGGGCGACCGAGGGCAAGTTGCCGTACGTCCGGACACTCGGCGGTCACCGCCGGTTCGCCGGGCCTCAGATCCAGGAGCTTGTGGACCGTCTGGCCCTCAACTCCCGCACGGAGGTACCGCAGCTTTAGGCAGTACCGCTGCATCGCAGCACATCCTTCCGGAGCGCTGCCCGGCCGGGACACCGAGCCTCGATTAGACTCGGAGGTTGGTGAACCCGGCGGGCAGAGCTCGGAGCTGGCTCGGCCGCAGGGCACCCGATGAACTGGGAGCCACCCGATCCGCTTGGGCCTGCAGGGGCCAGCTTGGAAGGAGACCACATGCCGAACCGTCCCGAGATCCTCATGACGCCTGGGCCGACGCCGGTTCCACCGGCAGTCCTCATCGCCCAGTCTGAGCCCCTCGTCTACCACCGCGGCCCCGGCTACGGTGCCCTCCTGACGGAGGTCATCGACGGGATCCGCTGGCAGGCCAACGCCAGCGGCGACGTCGCCGTCTACACCTCGTCGGGCACCGGTGGGATGGAGGGATCCGTCGCCAACATCGTGTCCGCCGGCGACCAGGTCCTCGTCGTGTCCGTCGGCTACTTCGGCGAGCGCTACAAGACCATCTGCGAGCGCTTCGGCCTCGACGTGACCTTCATCGGCTACGACTGGGGCCAGGTCGCCAAGCCGGAGGACGTCGCCAAGGCCCTCGACGGCAACCCCGGCATCAAGGCAGTGTTCATCCAGCACTCCGAGACCTCGACCGGCGTGTGCAACGACATCGAGCCGATCGCCACGGTCGTGAAGGAGCGGGACAAGCTCTTCGTGGTCGACGCCATCTCGAGCGTCGGTGCCGTCGAGCTTGACGTGGACGGCTG
>DASPZW010000192.1:0-5224 GCA_035636055.1 Actinomycetota bacterium | reverse complement strand
GCCTTCGACTCCCGAGGAGAGCGCCCAGCCCATGAGGGCGATGGAGCCCGCGGTGACGCCGGCGATCATCCCGACCGCGCCCTCGATGCTCATCCACGCCAAGCTGACCCATGAGAGACGCCGGGCGGCCCGAGCACCTCGCATCCAGTCGGCGTCTCGCCGCGGCTCAGTGGTTGAGGCTGGCGCGCAGCAAGCTTCTTGGCAGGCGCTCGACTCAGTGGCAGAAGCGCCGGCGGGAGCAAGCGAGAGCGGCTGTTCAGGAGACATGGATCATTTGATTGTAAGGCTCGGCGCGGGCAGCATCGGCTTGGCATCAGCCCGCCAGACGGCTCGAAGATCGGATCGCCCGCCTGGCCAGATGTATGGCCGCGTTCGACGAGGAGCACCAGGCTCGCCCAGACGGCGAGAGTCTCGGCCATGCGGGCGAGTACCGAGCCCGCCGCCCCCACAGCTTTCGTGCGGATCAGGCCACAACCCCGGAGGCAGCCGAGGTGGTAAGACACGTCGGACACTTTGCCGCGCGCGGGATTCTCGCGGTATCCCGAGGTTTGGATACAGGGTCGTCAGAAGACCAGAACTGGCCCCTGAGCAGCCAAAACAGTTGTGGGCGCAGGAGGATTTGAACCTCCGCCCTCTTCCGTGTCAAGGAAGCGCTCTCCCCCTGAGCTATGCGCCCTTCGCCGCCACAGAGGGCGACCGGAGACAAGGGAGTATAGCCCCGAGGGCCGGCATCGCTGTGTTAGAGATGTGAAGCGTGATGGATTTGTTGTCTGGCAACGAAAATCCATCACGCTTCACAGGAGTAACGGGAGCAACGGCGGCACAGCAGCCGCAATCCCGGCCCGGCCCTCCCGCCTAAGGCCCGCCCGGCCCCAACGACAAACATGCTCAGCAGCGGGCACCCGACCCCCGGCCCCCCTCGACGCCAGGCATGGGTCCCAACTGGCCCCGGCCGAACCACGCCCGAACACGGCCCACCCGTCCGGGAAACTCAACTGGGTCCTCGATAAAAGCCACCACAGCCGGAACCACGTCGACCGTCACGGGCGGCCTCGGCCCCGGCCCCGGCCCGGGCACGGCGGGAACGGAGACGGAGAACGGGGTCCCGGTCTTCTTTAACGGCCGTACGGTCGCAACCTTCATCGGCCGAACGTGCCCAGCGCCGCGCTGACCGGGGCCTCCCCGCCCAACCGCAGCCCGGCCCGCACCAGGCCCGTCCCGACGGCCATGCGCAGCGGGCTGCGGCGCCGGGAGCGCCGGGTCCCAGCCCGGGCTTCCCGGACCAGCCGGCGGCGGGCCGCGTCGGTTTGGAGCTCCTGGCCGCGGAGCCGTGCCAGGTCATCTCGCATGTCCATGTCCACTCCTCACCTCCTCCCGAACCTCCGGCACCGGCCCCGAGACCAATTGGCATGCCATATACCATGCCAATGTGCCGTCGCCGCCGGAATGGGTACAGTATCCAGGCCATTGGGGGTGGCGTTCCAGAGCCAATTGATGCAGAATGGACTGAAATGGTTGACGAGCTACTTGACCTCCTGGCCCAGCCGGGTGCGCTGGCCAACGGCGGCGTCCGTGGCCCGCTCTACCAGCGGCTTGCCTCGGCCCTCGAACGGGCGATCGAGCTGGGCAATGCCGCCCCCGGCATGCTGCTCCCGGCCGAGCGGGTCCTCGCGGCTCGGGTCGGGGTCAGCCGGAGCACGGTCGTCGCCGCCTATGAGCATCTGCGGGAGGCTGGCCTCGTCGAGCGGCGCCAAGGCAGCGGCACCCGCATCGCCCACACCGCAGCCGCAAGGGCCTCAACGACACGTGAGGCCGAACTCGTCGAGACCCTGCACCGCAACGTCCTGTTCCGGGCCTTCATCGAGGGCACCAAGGGGGGCATCGACTTTCTCGGCGCCTACCTCCCGGCCCCCGAGCGCCTCTCCCCCGCCCTGCTGGCCGCCGCCGACGAGGAGCTCAAAACGTGTCTCGGCGGCCATGGCTACGCCCCGCACGGCTACCCCCCGCTGCAGGAGGCCATCGCCCACCGGCTCACGGCCAAGGGCCTCCCCACGACGGCGAACCAGGTCCTCGTCACCAATGGCGCCCAGCAGGCCATCAGCCTTGCTACCGCCTTCTTCGTGCAGCGGGGCGACGCCGTCGCTCTCGAGAACCCGACCTACCCGGGCGCCATCGATGCCGCCTCCGCCGTCGGAGCCCAGCTTCTGCCCATCCCCGGCGGGATGGACGGGGCCCGGGTGAGCGCCCTCGCCGATATCCTGGGCAGCCGCAACCCCAAGCTCGTCTACCTGAACCCGTCGTTCCACAACCCGACCGGGACCGTCATGCCCGACGACGCGCGGGCGGAAGTGGCCCGGCTGATCACCCGCCACCGGGTGGTGCTCATCGACGACGGTACCGAGGCCGAGATGACGCTCGGCGGGGAGCCGCCGGCGCCCATCGCCGCCCATGCTCCCGATGCGCCGATCCTCACGGTGGGCTCGATGAGCAAGCTGTTCTGGGGGGGCCTGCGCATCGGCTGGATCCGGGCACCGGTCTCGCTGCTGTCCCGGCTCACCGGCTTCAAGACCGTCCTGGACCTGGGGACCTCGCTGCCCAGCCAGGTGCTGGCCACCGCGCTGCTCCGGGAGATCGAGGCCGTCCGGGAAGAGCGCCGGCGGATGATGGCCGTCCGGTTCCAGATCCTTGAGAAGCTGCTGGCCGAGCTCCTCCCCTCCTGGTCCTGGTCGAAGGCCAAGGGCGGCCTGGTGCTGTGGGTCCGCCTGCCATCCGGAAGCGCCCGCGAGCTTGCCCTCGAGGCCCGCCGGCACGGGGTCGCCATCCTGCCGGGCACGACGACCTCACCAGACCTCTCCTTCGACACCCATGTGCGCCTCACCGCCGCCCGACCCCCGGAGATCCTCACCGAGGGCATGCACCGCCTTGCTGCGGCCTGGGCCGATTACGCAGCCGACTACGCCCCCGGAGCGGAGAGCCCGCGGGGCCAACTCGAAGTGATCGTCTAGAAGCCCCGGAACCTAGTTCCAGGTCACGAAGAAGAGGTTGCTGGGACCGAGCTCGAGGCGGGTTCCCTCCTCGGCAGGGAGCAGGTCTGCCGATTCGGGCGGGGCGGTGAAGATGAGGCGGCCGCCGGGCTCCAGCCACCGGCCACACGCCGCGATCATCGGGGCGTGCTGCACGGCGGGAAGGCCTTCCAGGACGGCCAGCATGGTCACGACGTCGAAGCGGGCCATGTCGGGCATGTCCTCGGGGAACGTCCCCCGGGTCAGCCGGCAGCGGGCCCCCACGATGGATCCGGGCAGGGCGGGGTCGATGCCGATCCCCAGGCCGAGCCGGGCACCGAGCCAGCGGAAGGCCGCATCCGACGTCGAGGACCCGCGAGCCGGTCGGGATATGCGGCACGGTCTGGGCCACGCGCTGCGCCATACGGCGGCGCTCCTGGCGGGCAGCCCGCCGCTTGGCGGGGGTCTCTCCGGGGCCACCGTATCGACTCGTCACCGGCCGTGGACGGACGAGCAGATCTGCGGACGTTCGGTACGGCTCCAACGCTCCCCCTCCCCCTGGGCAACCCTGACGGGTCCGCCTGCTTCAGAACGTAGCGAGCCAAAGCGAAGGGTGAGCGACAACCATGTAACGACAACGCGAACGGACCTTGAATCTTTGAGCTCGGCGGAGGCCCGCGGGGCACTTCAGGCGCGATTAAATGGGGGCCGAGCCGTCCCTCTGCGAGGTGAGCAAATATGAGAGCCGTCGTCTATTCCGAGCCCGGTGGCCCCGAGGTCCTCCACCTGGTCGAGCGTCCCGACCCGTCGCCCGGGCCCGGGGAGGTACTGGTGCGCACGGCCGTGTCCGGGGTCAACCCCACCGACTACAAGATGCGGCGCGGCGGAGCCCCAACAGGCGGCACGCAGGCCCCCACGGAGACCGTCCCCAACCAGGACGGAGCCGGCACGATCGAAGCCGTCGGCCCCGGCGTCGACCCCTCCCGCATCGGGGAGCGGGTCTGGCTGAGGGAGGCGGCCTGGCAGCGCCCGAACGGCACCGCCCAGGAACTGGTGGCGATCCCGTCGGACCGGGCCGTGGCTCTCCCGGACGCCTCCTCGTTCGATCTGGGCGCCTCCCTCGGGATACCGGCCCTCACGGCGCATCGCTGCCTCACCGTGTCTGAGGGAGGGCCAACCAGGCTTGCCCCGGGCGCGCTCGCCGGCCGCACCGTCCTGGTCGCCGGTGGGGCGGGAGCGGTCGGCCATGCCGCCATCGAGCTTGCCCGCTGGGCAGGGGCGACGGTGGTGACGACGGTGAGCAGACCCGACAAGGCCCGTCTGGCCGAGGCGGCGGGGGCGCACCACGTCGTCAACTACCGGGAGGGGGACCCGGCGACAGCCATCCGGGCTGTGGCGCCCCACGGCGTCGACATCATCGTGGAGGTGGCGCCGGCCGCCAACGCCGCCCTCGACGTCGCCGTGCTCGCCCCTCTCGGCGTGGTGGCCGCCTATGCCGGCGGCGACGACAGGCTCGTGCTCCCCGTCCGGCCGCTGATGGTGCTCAACGCCCGGTGGCAGTTCGTCCTCGTGTACACGGAACCGCCGGCGGCCAAGGCGGCTGCGGTCGAGGCGGTCTCGGCAGCCGTCGCCGACGGTGCCCTGCGGGTGGGCGAGGCGTCGGGCCTGCCGCTGCACCGGTTCCCGTTGGAGCGCACGGCCGACGCCCACGCCGCCGTGGAGTCGGGAGCCGTCGGCAAGGTCCTGATCGACGTTCAGTGACAGGACGCCAGGGCACAGCCATGCTCGGTCCCGTGAACCACCACAGCTGCCGCTGTGGGTACCGAGCAGCGCCAGTCCCGCCGACGAGGTGAACGGGATGCCCAGGTACGCCGCGCTGCTGCGGGGCATCAACGTCGGCGGCAAAAAGAAGATCGCCATGGCCGACCTGCGCGCCCTGCTGTCGGGGCTCGGCTTCACGGATGTCGTCACCCTGCTCCAGAGCGGCAACGCAGTGTTCACAAGCCCGGAGTCCGCCCCCGACGACCTCGCCCAGCGCATCGAGCGCCCCATCGCCGAGGGGTTCTCGATGCCGGTCCGCTGCCTCGTCCGCACCGGCCCCGAACTGCGGGCGGTGATCGACGGCAACCCCTTCACAGAGGCTGCCGTGGAAGGGTCGAGGTTCCTTGCGCTGTTCCTCGCGGCGAACCCGGACCCCGACCTCCTGACGACGTACGACCCCC
>DASPZW010000191.1:0-13345 GCA_035636055.1 Actinomycetota bacterium | reverse complement strand
CATCGCGACAGCGGGGACGTTTACCAGCCACGTCGTGGCCCGCGGCAACAACACCAGCGACAGTTCTGCGGCCCCCGAGGAGCTGGCCCAGGTGTCGGTGACGGTGCAACCGCAGGTGTTTGTCCCGGATACCGCCCAGCCTCCTGGGGACGTGACGAAGACTCCGCCGCAGCTGCCCAGGACGGGCCCCCCAGTACCCCTCCTTCCGGCGGCCCTGGTTGCCTGCATCCTTCTCGCGACCGGGGCCGTCTTCGAGGTTAGTGCCAACCGTGGGAGTGACCCGGGCGCGGGGGAGGTGGGCGGGCCGGGCAGACCTTCCGTAGGCTGACCGTGTGAGCTGGGCCGAGGCTAGTCGCTTTTGTCAGGGATAGCTAGCACTTTCGGTCTACCCTCGAACCAGGCAACGTTGAGGGCCCGCCGAGCGTCGAAGAGTTGATGAAGGCCTACCGATTCCTGGCCATGCCAGCCACCGCCGCTATTGTGGCGCTCCTGGCCGCCGGGTGCGCCGGCAAGCCCGCCACCAGCGTGCAGAAGAGTCCCTCGGGATCCCCCACGGTGGCCCCGGCCACGCCCACGGCGACGGCGTCCTCCCCCACGGCGACCGTGGCGCCGGCGGTGCCGACCCCGGTGTCCCCGACGGCGGCCGGCCCCGCCGGGGGGCCCATCCCCGCGGGCTTTGCGCCGATGTCAGTCACGTTCGTCTCCCTGCAGACGGGGTGGGTGCTCGGCGCCTCGTGCCCGACCTGCACGGTGTCGCTCCTGCGGACGCGCGACGGCGGCAAGACCTGGGCGAGCGTGCCCGCTCCACCGACGCCCGCCCCCCAGGGGCCGCCGGCCATGGTTCGCTTCGCCAACGTCGATGACGGCTGGGTCCTCGCCTCGGAGCTGTGGGCCACGCACGACGGCGGGGGGCGGTGGGCCAAGCCGGTGCTTCCCGGGGCGGCCGGGGGCCAGGTCTCCGACGTCGAGGCGGCAGCGGGCTTCGTGCACGCGGCGGTCCTCAAGACCGCAGACACCGGCGGGGTCGTGATCGAGACCTCACCGGTCCACCAGGACGTCTGGAGGGCGTCGGCCACCACGCTGCCCCTGGGGGCCGGGCCGATCCCCGGGGCACGCATCACCCTCCAGGGCACGGCGGGGTGGATCATCGAGAACGATCGGGTCGTCGTCGCCGGTGCCCGCCTGGTGGACGGGCAGTGGATGCCGTGGCAGCCGCCGTGTCCCCAAGCGGGGGGCCCCGCCATGCTCGCTGCGTCCTCACCCCACGATGTGGTCGCGGTCTGTAACGAGGGCCTCTACGGCGGCCCGCCGGTCGGGGTGCGGGCCTACGTCTCGACCGACGGACTGACCTTCCGTCAGGCCCGGACGACCGTGCCGTTGCGCGACCTGGAGGGCCTCGCAAGCCCCTCGGCCGGGGTGATGGTCGTGGCGGGGGCCGAGCCGGCTCCCGGCGTGGTCCCCCGGCTCGTGGCCTCCCGCGACGGTGGGTCCACCTGGGCAGCCGTGTACGACGGCCGGCCGGATCACAGCATCCAGGAGCTGGGGTTCACCAGTGCGACCCAGGGCGTCGCCATCGAGAGTGGATCGAACCTGGTGGGAGCGACGCTGCTCATGACGCAGGACGGCGGCCGCACCTGGAAGCCGGTACCGTTCACGCAAGCGTCGCAGTAGTACCTTGGGTCGGCATGGCCGACAACCTCTTCACCCACGCCGCCGAGGAGCATTTCGATGCCTTCGCCCCCCTCGCCGCCCGGATGCGGCCCCGCTCCCTCGACGAGCTGGTCGGCCAGGCCCACCTCGTGGGCCCGAACGGGCCGCTGCGCAACCTGATCGCGGCGGACCGGCTCGGCTCCGTCATCCTCTGGGGACCTGCAGGGACCGGCAAGACGTCCCTCGCCGGCATCGTGGCGACCGCCACGAAGGGCCGCTTCGTCACCCTCTCCGCGGTGTCGGGCACGGTCGCCGACGTCCGCAAGGCCATCGCCGAGGCCAAGGAGAGCCTGGGCGCGATCGGGCGCAAGACGATCCTGTTCATCGACGAGATCCACCGCTTCAACAAGTCCCAGCAGGACGCGCTGCTGCCCGCGGTCGAGCGGGGCGAGGTGGTCCTCATCGGCGCGACGACGGAGAACCCGTACTTCTCGGTGAACTCGCCGCTGCTCTCGCGCAGCCTTGTCTTCCGGCTGGAGCCGCTCGCCCGCACCGAGGTCGTCACCCTGCTGGAGCGGGCGCTCCAGGACACCGAGCGCGGCCTCGGGGCCAGTGGGGTCGCCGTGGACGACGCGGCGCTGACCTACATCGTCGAGCGTTCCGGCGGGGACGCCCGGGTGGCCCTCAACGCCCTCGAGGCCACGGTCGCCGCCGCCCTGGCGACCAACGCCACGACCGCCACCGAGGCGACGGCAGCCTCCGCCCTCCAGCAGCCCCTGATCCGTTACGACAAGGGGGGCGACGCCCACTACGACGCCATCTCCGCCTTCATCAAGGCCATGCGGGGCTCCGATCCCGACGCCGCCCTGTGGTGGCTCGCGGGGATGATCGAGGCGGGCGAGGACCCCCGGTTCATCGTCCGTCGCATGGTCATCCTCGCCTCCGAGGACATCGGCAACGCCGACCCCATGGCCCTTGTCGTCGCCGTGGCGGCCGCCCAGGCACTCGAGCTCGTGGGCCTGCCGGAGGCGAGGCTGAACCTGTCCCAGGCCGTGATCTACCTGGCGACCGCCCCGAAGTCCAACGCCTCGATGGTCGCCATCGGCCGGGCCACCGAGGACGTCCAGCGGATGGGGGCCGGGGAGGTGCCGCCGCACCTTCGAGGTACCGGCTACCCGGGCGCCAAGAAGCTCGGCCACGGCAAGGACTACCTCTATCCCCACGACCACCCAGGCGGCTGGGTCGCCCAGTCGTACCTGCCGGAGGGCGCCCCGGGCCCAACGCCAGGCAGGCGCCGATACTACGAGCCCACCGACCGGGGGGCCGAGCAGGCGATCCGGCAGCGACTGAACGAACGACGCGAAGAACTGGGCCGCGCCGAATGACAGCGTTCCGATATGGTTTGGCCCACATGCAACGGAGTTCCGAGTGACCTGGGGGCAAGCGGCCGCGATGATCGCCGCCCTGGCCTTCGTTGCGTTGGTGGCATTCCTCGCCCTCGTCCTGTCGAAGGTCGGCGCCATCCTGAGCGAGGTGCAGATGGCCCTCAATGACGTCCGCAAGGAGACCATGCCGCTGCTCAAGGAGGTCCGCACGACCGTGACCACGCTCAACGTCGAGATGGACCGGGTCGACGGCATCATGGCCTCCGCCGAATCCGCGGCCTCCAGCGTGTCGAACGTGGCGAAGCTCGTCACCGCAGCGACCGCCAACCCGATCATCAAGGGCCTGGCCTTCCTCACCGGCGCCGGCGTGAGCCTCAGGGCGCTCGGGGGCAAGCGCCGCAGGCACCGGCACAGCGAGGAAAAGTGAGGCGCATGCTTGGTTTCGCCGTCGGGATCGGCCTGGGCCTCGGGCTCGCCTACGCCGCCTCCAAGATGCTCCGCCGGGCGCAGACCGAACTCCCCGGCATGATCGCCAACGAGGCGAAGGAGGCGGCCATGTCCGTCGGCGAACGCATGCGTCGCGCCCTCGAAGAGGGCCGCCGAGCGATGCAGGAAACGGAGGCCGAGCTGCGGGGTAGGGTCCTCGACAGCCCGAACTGAGCACATGGACGGCTCCACCATCCGCCGGGTCTTCCTGAACTTCTTCGCCGAGCGCGGCCACACGATCGTGCCCTCGGCCCCCCTGGTGCCGGACGACCCCACCCTCCTCCTCACGGCTGCGGGCATGGTCCCGTTCAAGCCGTACTTCCTGGGCCAGAAGACCCCGCCCTACCCGCGGGCGACCACCGTGCAGAAGTGCTTCCGCACCGTCGACCTCGAGGAGGTCGGGCGCACGACCCGGCACCTGACCTTCTTCGAGATGCTGGGCAACTTCTCCTTCGGCGACTATTTCAAGCAGGACGCATGCCGCTGGGCCTGGGAGCTCGTCACCGAGAAGTTCCTCCTCGAGCCGGAGCGCCTCTGGGCGACGGTCTACGAGACCGACGACGAGGCCGCAGAAATCTGGGAGAAGGTCGTCGGCGTGCCCCCCGGGCGGATCCTGCGGCGGGGCAAGGAGGACAACTTCTGGACGATGGGCGTCGCCGGCCCGTGCGGGCCCTGCTCCGAGCTGCTCTACGACCGGGGGGAGGCCTTCGGCGCCACCTACACGGGCACGGGCGAGGTGGACGGGGAGCGGTACCTGGAGATCTGGAACCTGGTCTTCATGCAGCACCTGCAGGACGGCCGGGGCGAGATCGTCGGCGACCTGCCGAAGCCCAGCGTCGACACCGGCGCGGGCCTGGAGCGCATCGCCGCCATCCTCCAGGGGGTTCCGACGGCCTTCGAGACCGACCTCCTCTCACCGATCCTCCGGGCCGCTGAGTCCGTCACCGACAGCGTCTACGGCCAGAGCGCGGCCACCGACATGAGCCTCCGGGTCCTGGCAGATCACCCCCGGGCGATGGCACTGCTCGTCGCCGACGGGGTGCTGCCCTCCAACGAGGGCCGGGGCTACGTGCTGCGCCGGCTCATCCGCCGGGCCGTCCGGCACGCCCGGTTGCTCGGGGTCGACCGCCCGCTGCTCACCGAGCTCACCGAGGTGGCCGTCGACCTCTTCGGGCCGGTCTACCCGGAGGTCGCACGGAGCCGGGACCTGATCCAGCGCGTGATCTCCAGCGAGGAGTCCCGCTTCGATGACACGCTGCGCCGGGGCCTCGCCCGCCTCGAGGACGAGATCGCCACGGCCAAGGCGCGGGGCGAGGCGAAGCTCCCCGGCAAGCTCGTCTTCGAGCTCCACGACACCTACGGTTTCCCCCTCGACCTCACCGCCGAGTTCGCAGCCGAGGAGGGTCTGGTGGTCGACCCTGCCGAGTTCGAGGAGCACATGGACATCCAGCGGCGCCGCTCGCGCGACGCCCGGGCCACCGGCGGCGACGGGCAGGCACCCGAGCTCGAGGCGCTGCAGGACATCCTCACCGAGGCCGGTTCCTCGGAGTTCCTCGGCTACCAGGCGATCACCGGCGAGGGCGCGGTCGTGGGCATCGTCAAGGGTCTGGCCGCGGTGCCGGTCCTCGCCGAGGGTGAGGAGGGCGAGCTGGTGCTGGACCGCACGACCTTCTATCCCGAGGGCGGCGGCCAGATCGGCGACCGCGGCGTGATCGTCACCTCCACCGGCAGGTTCGGCGTGGTCGACACCCAGTGGGTGCCGGCGTCCGGGGGCGTGATCGTGCACAGGGGCAGCGTCACCGCCGGCGAGATCCAGGTCGGCCAGCATGCCGCGACCGAGGTCGACCCCGCGCACCGGGCGGGCGTCGAGCGGAGCCACACCGCCACCCACATGATCCACTGGTCGCTCAGGGACACCCTCGGGGAGCACGCCCACCAGAAGGGGTCGCTCGTCGAGCCGGGCCGCCTGCGATTCGACTTCCAGCACTTCGAGCCTGTGGGGGCCGACACCCTCGCCGCCATCGAGGAGGAGGTCAACCAGCGCGTGCTCTCCGACGATGCCGTGCACGCGTTCGAGACGACCTACGAGCAGGCGACGGCCCTGGGGGCGATGGCCCTGTTCGGCGAGAAGTACGGCGACTACGTGCGGGTCGTCGAGGTGGGGGAGTACTCCAAGGAACTGTGCGGTGGCACCCACGTCCGGCACACCGGCCAGGTCGGCGTCATCAAGATACTCGGCGAGTCGTCCATCGGCGCAGGCATCCGCCGGGTCGAGGGCTACACGGGCCTCGCCGGCCTGCGCTACCTCAACACCCAGGCCGAGCGCCTCCGCCGTGCCGCCGACCTTCTCCGCACCGACCCGGACCAGGTCATCGAGAAACTGGAGAAGGTCCTGGAGACCTCGAAGGCCCTGGAGGCCCAGATCGCGAAGCAGAGGATGGCGGGGGTCGATGACGACGTGAAGCAGATCCTCGACTCCGATGCGGTCCGGCCCGCGGGGTCCTCCAAGCTCGTGGTACTGCGCCGCGACGGCCGGTCCGTCGACGAGCTGCGCAAGCTGGCCATCACCCTGCGGGACCGCCTGGGTTCGGGGGTGGTCGCTCTCGGCACCGCGCACGAGGGGAAGGCCAACCTCGTGGTCGCGGTGTCCCGGGACCTCGTCGCCAGAGGCGTGTCCGCCCAGGAGCTCGTGGGCTCCGGTGCCGCCCTCCTCGGTGGCCGCGGCGGCGGCAAGCACGAGCTCGCCGTCGGCGGTGGCACCCAGGCGGGCCAGCTCGACGCCGCGCTCGAGGCCGTTCGCAGCAGCGCCCTATCGGCGCTCGAAGGGTCCGGGTGACCGAGGCGGGATTCAGCTCCAATCCAGGAGCCGTCCTGGGGCTCGACCCCGGCGACCGGCGCATCGGGGTGGCCATCGCCGTGCCAGGCGCCAGTATGGCCCTCCCGCTCACCGTCCTGGATGCGACGGGGGACTGGAGGGCGGCGCTCACGGCACTGGCTGGCGAGCACAACGTGGCCGGGATCGTCGTCGGCCTCCCAATCTCCTTGTCCGGGGCCGAGGGGGCCGCGGCGGCACGTGTCCGTGGGTTCGCCGCCGACGTCACTGCGCTGCTCGACCTGCCGGTCCACCTGGTGGACGAGCGCCTCAGCACGGTCTCGGCGGGCCGGGCGCTCGCCGCGGGCGGGACCCGGGGCAAGCGCCAGAAGGACGCCATCGACAGCTCCGCCGCCGCGGTCATCCTGCAGGTCTGGCTGGACTCCCGGGTGGGTACGGAGACTGCCGGATGAAGAAGGTCGTGCTGGGCTTCGTCATCCTTGTGCTGCTCGCAGGCGGGTTCGTCGTCATCAACGTCAGGTCCTACCTCTCGGCGACCCACGGCACGCCGGGCGGCAGCGCCGTCAAGTTCACCGTGCATCCCGGCGACTCCCTCTCGACCCTCGGCCCGTCGCTGAGGTCCGCCGGCGTCATCGACTCCACGAGGGACTTCAAGATCTGGCTCCGCCTCTCGGGCGACAGCCTCAGCCTCCAGCGGGGTGACTACGACATGCGCCGGCACATGGGCTACGACCAGATCGTGTCCACCCTTGCCAAGGGGCCGGTCGTGATCTCCGAGGGGCTGCTCCTGCGGGAGGGTCTCACGGTGACCGGGACGGCGACCGCGGTTGGCAACCTCAAGATCGCCCACATCTCGCCCGACGCTTTCCAGGCGGCAGCGACGACGGCGACGGTCGTCCCCGGCGTGCCGGCGCCCAGGGCCGCCACCCTCGAGGGCTACCTGTATCCCGACACGTACTCCGTCGACCCCAAGGAGACCGCCGAGGGGTTGGTCCGCCAGATCGTCGCCGAGTTCAACAAGAAGGCCGCCCAGATCAACTGGTCGTCACCGCCGGGAGGCGTCACCCCCTACCAGGCCCTGATCGTCGCCTCGATGGTCGAGCGGGAGGCCAAGGCCGCCAACGACGGGCCGATGATCGCCTCCGTCATCTACAACCGCCTGAAGGCCGGGATGAAGCTCGGGATCGACGCCACCGTGTACTACGCCGTCCACAAGCCCTTCGGGGCGAACCTCACCCAGAGCGACCTGGCCACAACGTCGCCCTACAACACCCGGGCCGTCACCGGGCTCCCGCCGACCCCGATCGACAGCCCGCAGTTCTCGTCCATGCAGGCGGCCCTGCAACCGTCGGTCAGCGACAACGTCTACTACGTCCTGTCGTCGGACTGCGTCCACCACTCGTTCTTCAAGACCAAGGCCGAGTTCGACGCAGCGGCTGCGCGCCAGCCCAAGTGCTGAGTGGCGCGACGAGTGTCGCCGGGATCGTCGGGGGGCCGCGGCAGGTAGCACGCAGCCTCTCGCCGGCCATCCACAACGCGGGCTACGAGGCCCTCGGGCTCGACTGGGTGTACGTGGGCTTCCCGGTCGATGCCATGGGGGCCCAGGACGCCGTTGCGACGCTCCGGGGCCTCGGCAATGCCGGTGTGGCGGGGTTCAACGTCACGATGCCGCACAAGCTGGCCGCCGCCCGGGCCGTCGACCACCTGGTCGGGCAGGCTGCCGTCGTCGGAGCGGTCAACGCCGTGGAGGTGTCGGGCAGCGAACTCGTGGGGTGGAACACCGACGGCGAGGGCCTCGCCTCGTTCCTCACCCGGGAGGCCGGCGTGGAGATCGAGGGCCGCTCGCTGCTTGTCATCGGCGCCGGGGGCTCGGCCCGCTCGGTCGTCTCGGGCCTGGTCCTGGCCGGTGCCGACCGGGTGACCGTGGCCGCACGCGACGCCGCCCGGGCCGCCGCGCTCCAGCCGCTCGCCGGGGAGGCATCCTTCGGGGTGCAGGTGCTCGGGTTCGAGGCTGCCACGGCGGTCGCAGCGGCTGTCGCCGCGGCGGACATCATCGTCAACGCCACTCCTGTCGGGCAGGAGGGCGAGGCCCCCCTGATCCCCGTCGAGGCGATCCACCCCGGTGCCGTCGTCGTCGACCTCGTCTACCATCCGCTGGAGACGCCGCTGGTCCTGGCGGCCTCCCGGGCCGGGGCGACGGCGTTCGGAGGGTTGGGCATGCTCGTGCACCAGGCGGCGCTGGCATTCGAGATCTTCACGGGCCGGTCCGCCCCGCTCCCGGCGATGTGGGCAGGCGCCCGGCGAGCGCTGGAGGGGTGAAGGCCCTCGAGCTCGTCCTGGCCTCCGTCTTCGGCATCGCCTTCGGGAGCTTCGCCAATGTCGCCGTGTACCGCATCCCCAGGGGCTTCTCCGTCGTCTCGCCCGGCTCCCTGTGCCCGGCCTGCGAGACCCCGATCCGCTGGTTCGACAACATCCCGGTGGTCTCGTTCATCGTCCTGCGGGCACGCTGCCGTGCGTGCGGCAAGGCGATCTCGGTGCGCTACCCGCTCGTCGAGGTCGGGGTCGGGCTCGTCTGGGTGGCGATCGTAGCCCGCATCGGCATCCACCCCGAGCTGTCCGGGTTCCTCGCCTTCGGCACCGCCCTCGTGGTCCTCTCCGCGATCGACATCGAGCACCACCGGCTCCCCAACAAGGTGCTCGGCCCCACCTCGATCCTCGCCGCGGTACTGTTCGCCGGGGCGGCGGCGATCGGCGGCCGTTGGGTCAACCTCGAGCACGCCGCCCTCGGGGCGGTCTTCTATGGCCTGCCAATGCTGGTCCTCGGCCTCGCCGCACCGTCGGCGATGGGCGGGGGAGACGTCAAGTTCGCCCCGTACCTGGGGTTCCACCTCGGCTGGCTGGGCCTCCGGGTCGTGCTGGCCGGCGGCCTGCTCGGCCTGGTGGCCGGGGGCCTCGGGGGGGCGGCCGCCCTGCTCATCGGCGGCAAAGGCATGAAGGACCCGATCCCCTTCGGCCCGTTCATGGCGGTCGGTGCCCTGGTGGCGATGCTGCTCGGCCCGTCCATCCTCCACGTGTACGTGGGGGGCTGAGGGGGCTGTTTCCGGGCTGCGGGGGGCTGTTGCGGGGCTGTTTCCGAGCTGCGGGGGGCTGTTGGCGATGTTGCCCGATGTTACATTTGACAACGCTCGTGCCGGATAGCTAGGTTTGGCGTCCCCTGCATAGATCGAGGGGCGCGTTGAAGTGTGGGGGTTGAGGATGCGGCGTTTCTCGGAGGGTTCCTAACTATGCCTGCGCGTCGGAGCTACGCCGGTGACCCGCTGCTGACGGTCAGCGAGGTGGCCGCCACCATGAGGGTCTCGAACATGACCGTGTACCGCCTGATCAAGTCGGGGCAGCTCGCCGCCCTGCGGGTGGGCAAGAACTACCGGATCAGGGAGTCGGACATGAACCACTACCTGAACGAAGGCTCGGTCACGGCCTAGTCCCTCATTAGGGTCCACTCCCGCGAATGAGAATGGGGCCCTTTGCGCGGCTTCGCCCCAGCGTCACCACGTTCTGTGGTCGCCCGCGTACCTGGTGGGCGGGTCCCGGCGCATCTTTGGCTGTCTCACCGCGCCAGGCGCGGTCAAACAGCCAAAGTTTGAGTCCGTGGCTTCTGCACGGCCCTAAAACGGGTGTTATAGGCAAATGGCGAATCCGACGTGACCACGAAGAGTGGTTGACCTCCTCCGTGGCCACCGCCCGAAGGCCACGCCATCGGGAACGGCAACATCAAAAACGGCAACATCAAAAACGACCGCGAAGAAAAACTGACGGAGAGTCCATACAGAGTTTCGGCCGAATACGAACAAGACGAAAGAGAGGAAAGCCGTGGTGAGTTGGGAAACAGTGGACAGGTCTGGTGAGACCGGTAGGGTCGTTGGGATCATCGCAGGCGTCATCACCGGTGCCGAGGTCGGCACCACCGTGCTCCCGATTCCTGTTGTCGGGACCCTCACCGGCGCAGTCGTCGGTGGGGGTGTTCGGGAGCAAAGCTGGGAGGTGGCTGGGCCGAGCCGTCATGAACGTCACGGGAACAGCCCTCAATGCGGCTGCCCTCATTACCCAAGCCTGTTGCCTCGAAGGCAACGTCGACGGTTGACTCATTGAATCCCGCGAAGCCGACCCCGTCCGCGGGGTCCGCCAACTGATTGCCGCAGGCAACCCTGTGGATGTGCCCTTACGTCGCTTCGCCGATCTGCAGGCGCCAGAGGGACGCATACACGCCGTTGCGCTCGAGCAACTCCGCATGGGTACCCTCTTCCACGATCCCCCCGCCCGCGCCCACCACGTAGATCCAGTCGGCATGACGGATCGTGGAAAGCCGGTGCGCGACGATGATCAGGGTCCGCTCCCTCGCGAAGTCCCCGAGCGCGTGCTGGATGGCCGCCTCCGTCTCGTTGTCGACTGACGAGGTCGCCTCGTCGAGGATCAGGATCGGTGCGGCCTTCACGATCGCCCGAGCCAGGGATATGCGCTGGCGCTGACCGCCTGACAGCGTCACACCCCGCTCCCCGATCATCGTGTCGTACCGCTCAGGCAGGCCCTCGATGAACCCTTCGGCCTCGGCCAGGCGCGCCGCACCGGCGACCCGCCCGGCGTCGGCGTCGAAGGTGCCGTAGCGGATGTTGTCCCCGACCGTCCCGTCGAAGAGGAACGCTTCCTGGCTGACGAAGCCGATCGCCGCCCGCAGGTCCTGGAGCCTCAGGTCCCGAACGTCCACGCCGTCGAGCACCACCCGGCCCGCACCGACCTCCTGCAGGCGCAACAGGAGCTTGGCAATCGTCGTCTTCCCCGCCCCGGTGATGCCCACGATTCCCGTGGTCTTTCCCGCCGCGACCCGCAGCGACAGGTCCTCCAGGACCGGCGAGCGCCCCGGGTAGGCAAAGGTGACCCCCTCGAGGATCATCTCGCCCTGCACGGTGGCCACATCCAAGGCCCGGCCGGTCCCCCCCGGCTCCACCGGTAGGTCACCGAGCTCCAGCACCCGCCGCAGCGCCGCCACCGCCTTCTGGTACTCCTCGACCGCCCCACCCAGACCCGGCAGGCGGCTGAGCAGGATGTACGGAAGCCCGATCAGGGCGTTGTAGACCTCGAAGGACATCCCCCCCTCCAGCACCCCCAGGCCACCGAACAGCAGGATGCCGACGAACGAAACGATGCCGCAGACCTGCACCGTCTGCGAGTATGCCGTGCTCCGAATGGCGACCCCGCGGTTGCTCCTGGCGTACGCCTCGCTGAGACGAGTCATGCGGCCGATCTCGTAGTCCTCGGTGCCGAAGCTCTTGACGGTTGCGCTCGCCTCCAGGGTGTTGACGAGCTGGCCGTTCAGCAGCGACCCGCTCTCGCTGCTGGCCGCGTCGCCGGGGGCGACCCGCTCCTGGTAGAAGAACGAGAGCCAGGCGATGACCGGCATCGGCAGGAATGCGATCCAGGCAAGACCGGGGGCCGCGATCAGGAACACCGCCGTCAGGACGACAAGGCTGGTGGCCAGTTGGAGAAGGTCGGCGGCCGGTCCAGCCAGGAAACGACCCAGCTGGTCGACGTCGGCGGTCAGCACCCCCGTGAGCCTGGTTGTCCGCTCCCCCTCCAGGTACCGCATCTCGGCACGCTGCACCCGCGCGTACATCTCGGCACGCCACTCGTGCTGCACGGTCTGGGCGAGGTCCCGCCACAGCACACCGGCAATGAACGACACCACCGCGTAGGCGACCAGGATCGACGCCGTCACCCCCGCCAGGAACCACAGCTGACCAGCAGCGCTCGTCAGCCCCAGACGCACGAGTAAGGCGCTCGGCCCCGCCGTGAGCACCGAGAACATCCAGCCGATGAACATGGCGGGCGCCAGGAACAGCACCTGCCCGACCACCGTCAGGGCCGACGTCATCCAGAACCGCCGCCTGTGCGACCGCACGATCAGCGTCAGGGGGTTGCGGACTGCCCCACCCTGCGCCCCCGACAACGAGCGGTTCCTCGATTCTCGCCACGCCCGCGCCACCACCACCGCAGTCGCCGCGAGCACCGCCCCCAGGCGCACCAGCGGGGAGCGCAGCAGCGACGAACCCACGGCGACGGCGAGCGCCCCACCGCCAACCAGCGCCACCCATCCGGGCACGACGCTCCGCCGGCCGACCCTCGATTCGCCCACCTCGGGACCGGCGACGGAGGACCCGGCCCGTACCGACCGGACGGTCAACCCGACGGCCTGGCGGACCAGTCGGCCCACCTCCTCGCTGCTCAGCCCCGGGTCGTGAAAGACCAGCACCCTGCCGGTCACCGGGTTCGCACGCACGGACGTGACACCGGATCGGTCCCGCAGTTCCGCCTCGACGAGTTGGGCAACATCAGCCCGCCCAAGCACCACCGCAACATCCCACCGCTGGCGGCCGGGGATGACCGATCGCGGTCGAACCATCCCCACCTGCCCGGTTATGACCGCCACCCGCTCAACGTATCAAAGATCAGCCACCACGAGCAGACCCGCGGTCAGAACGAACCACTGCCCGGATTCGGGTTACGACGTTCCGGTCTCGCCCTTATCGGATCTTGAGCTGGCGAGGGCGCCGATCATATCGAGCACACGGGCACCCACAAGGCCGGCGAAATCAAACGGGCCAACATGCTCCACCAGCGTGGGGAACTTCATTGGAGGGCTGCCCGCCTTATCTTCAAGATTCTGCAGCGAATCCCCGAGCCGGCACCCCGTGACCGTGAGGCGAGCAACATGGCCGGCCGCCCGCGAGGGCTGCTCCTCAGGGAGAGGATCGGGGCGCAGGTATGAAGGGTAGGCGTCGCCCCTCCCGGGCGCCCCGGGCGCGGCGCGCTTCCGCCCGCCTCCGGACCTGTGGTCGCCGTGGGGTCCAGTATCGGACATAGCGTCCACTTCCCCTGGGAAGTGGTAGTTTTCCTGGAATCCGCAGGAATCGCCGACGCGGCGGCCGCGGCGAAGTCG
>DASPZW010000190.1:0-2840 GCA_035636055.1 Actinomycetota bacterium | reverse complement strand
GAGGCCGTGCGGGCAGCCTTCGGCGGCAGGCCGGAGGCGGAGTTCCACGAGCATCCCGGGGCCAACCACGCCTTCGACAACCACAACGCGGCGTTGTTCCACCACCCCGAGGCATCGGCCAGGGCCTGGGAGCAGACCCGGGCGTTCCTGCGGGAGAAGCTCCCCGTCTGAGGGCCGCTCGCCCACGGGCCGCGGCCATTGGCGAGCTGGGCGGAAAAACAAGCGTTTTCCGTAAGAAAGTCCGCCCAGTTCGCTGGCTGGCTCGCCTCAGAGGATGTCGTAGGCGAGGCGGAACCTGTGCGCTACCCGCTGCGGGTGATTGCCGTTCCCGTCCGGGCGTCCACGAGGATCTGGACCACCGTGGGGTCCTGCGGCGCCTTGCCCGCCGTGACATTGACGATCCAGACCAGGCGTGGAGGGCCGGCGGGCGGTCCGAGGACGTCGAGCTCCGGCGGGCCCGTCACGGAGCCTCCGACGCCCGCTGCCGTGGCTCCGGCGGCGGCCGCCCCCACCACGAGGGTGGTGTCAACGTTGCCCACGACGGTGGGGTTGTAGGCGAACTCGGCAGGCCGGCCCGCCTCGTCGACCGAGACCGTGACCAGCATGGGGAGCCAGGCGGAGCCTCGGCGTTCCCGCCACGTCGCCGTGAAGAGGCGCTCGGCTCCGTGGTCCAGTCGGGCGGACTGGTAGAGGGTCAGCTGGCCGAAGGTCCTGACTTTGGCTGCGGCAAAGGTCTGGGCCTGCTGCAGCAAGGCGGCATCGGTCAGTCCCGACTGCGGCGGACCCGGGCGGGTCGTGAACACCCCGGTCACGACCGGGGCCCCTGCGTCGAAGGCCTCCTGCCCGATGCTCGTCAGGGGCCGCCCATCGGTTCCGTTGAACGTAGGTTTCAGGGTGAAGCACGCCCGGAGCACGACGAGCTTCGATCTGCCGATCTGTGGGCCGGTGGCCCAGCTGGCGTCCACCTGGGATGAGCCGATACCGGGAAAGCAGTTGTCGTCGCCTGCGTGGCCCATGTCATTGGGGCCGGCCAGGTAGGTGCCACCGGCGTCGCCCCCGGGCATGAGGATCGAGGCGCCGGTGGCCTCGTTCACGTCGACGATCTTCGTGCCGCTGCTGTCCCATTCGCCGGGGCAGTGCTTGCGCTGTGGCCGATTGCGTAGAGGACGGTGTCCGCGCCTGCGGAGGCCCCGGCGTCGGCGGCGCTCCCATTCGTGTGGGCAGCGGCGGCGAACCCGGTGGCCCGGAGGGCGACTGGTTGAGCGGGCTTCGGTCGGTCCAGGAGGCAGCCCCATCGGCCGTCACCCAGACGCCGCTCCCGGTCACCCAGCAGGCCGGGGCCTGCCCGCAGTCGACGTTGTCGACCGTACCGGGGGTGCCGGCGGGGGAGCGCAGGGTCGGGACAGTCCGCGCTGCCCACGTTGTGCCGGCGTCGGTCGTGGCGATCACCGAGCTGTGCTACGCCTTGTCGGCCCCGACCGCCAGGCACGCCGCGGCGGCGCAACTCACCGAGTCCAGCGGTCCCGTGCCGGGCGGCACGGGCCGGAGGGCCCAGGCCACGCCGTCCGACGTCGAAGCCACGACCCCCGCACCGGCGGCGTCCTCACCGACGGCCAGGCACTGCCGGTCGCCGGTGCAGGTGACGCCGAAGAGATCCGAGGTCCCGCCAACCTGGCCGGTGCTCCATCGTTGCCGGTCGGCCGACCACACGACGACGCCGGCGGTGGCGGTCGTCCCACCCGTCGGGGTGCTCGCCCCGACCGCGTAGCACGCGCCGCTTGGGCGGCAGTCGACGCTTGCCAAGCTCCCGATGCCGGCCGGTAGCGCGACCGGCTGGACGGCGCCGGCGGCCGGAAGGGGTCCCGGCAGGGTCGTGGCGACGACGGCGACAAGCTACACAACCCAGGCGGCGGCGACTCCGGGCCGTGGGCGGGTCATTGTGGGACGATCCTTTCACGGTCGATGCGATGATGGGGGCGAGATGGTCCCGTTCGACGATCAGCTGAGGATCCTGCGTGCCGGGGCGGCCGAGGTGATTCCCGACGCCGAGTTCGACCTCCGCCTCCAGGAGTCGGTCGAGACCGGGCGACCCCTGCGGGTCAAGCTCGGCCTGGACCCGACGGCGGGCCACGTGACGCTGGGCTGGACGGTGGTACTGCGCAAGCTGCGCCAGTTCCAGGACCTGGGCCACACCGCGGTGCTGATCATCGGAGACTTCACAGCCCAGGTCGGGGACCCCTCCGGCAAGTCGGAGACCCGGAAGCCACAGCCGGCCGAGGCGGTGCGGGGCTTCGCCGAGGCGCTCCTCGACCAGTTCCGGCTCGTCCTCGACACCGACCACCTCGAGATCCGCTACAACTCCGAGTGGCTGTCATCGATGGACATGCAGCGGATCCTCCAGGTCACCTCCCACTACACCGTGGCCAGGATGCTGGAGCGGGACGACTTCGCCAAGCGGTACGCGTCGGGGTCGCCGATCTCGATCGTCGAGTTCCTCTACCCGCTCATGCAGGGCTACGACTCGGTGCAGGTGGCGGCCGACGTCGAGTTGGGTGGGACGGACCAGACGTTCAACCTCCTGGTCGGTCGGGACCTGCAGGAGCGCATGGGTGGCCAGCGGCCCCAGATCGCCCTCACGCTACCCCTGCTCGAGGGGACCGACGGCGTCCAGAAGATGAGCCAGTCCCTCGGCAACTACATAGGGATCACCGAGGCCCCCGACGACATGTTCGGCAAGCTGATGAGCATCCCGGACGCCCTCATGCTCAAGTATTTCCGCCTTGCGACCGACCTCTCGCCGTGGCAGGTGGATGAGATCGAGGAGGCGCTCACCCTCGGGG
>DASPZW010000189.1:0-2323 GCA_035636055.1 Actinomycetota bacterium | reverse complement strand
GGTGCGGGCAACGAAGCGCCGGGACACCGCCGAGCGGGAGGTCGACGATGCCTCAAGGCCAGATCCCACGGGCTCCGGGGTCTTGTCGTAGTTGCGGGTCGAGACTCCGGCGAGCAGCGACGCCATGACCTGGTTGCCGAGCAGCTCCTCGCCCGCGAAGGCTTCCCAGATCGGCAGCGCCAGCTCGCCGCCGGCGACCCCCCGAACCCGGGGACGGGACACGGCCACCTTGCGGCCCCCGAGCACGACGCTCGACTCCTGGTCCCCGTGGCGGTACGCGACCCGCCCGGTCGGGTCGTGGCGGCCCTTGGGGCCGGCGACGGCGGCGACGTCCTCCTCGAGCATGGTCCGGAACACCTGCATGCCCACTCCGACCGCGAAGGCGAGGAGTCCTTCCTTCACCGTGCCGGCGAGCGAGGCGAGCTCCACGCTCACCCGGTCAGGAATCTCGATCCTCTGTTGACCCGGCTCCAGGCCGAGCGGAATTCGTTTAATCTTGGCCATGGCGGCTTCCTCCTTCTCATAGCCCGTGAACTATCACGGGTGGAGGGCCGCCACCTGCATTTCTACGGTTCCCGGGACAACCTCGGTCCGGTCATGTTGGTTTCCCTTGCGCCGAGCCACCGCTTCACATCCGCGTCAGGCATGTCCCCCTGGTGGATCGGATTTGATGTATCCGCCTAGTCAGCGCGTCTAGCCCCTATTGACAGCATTGTTGATGAAAAGAGCATGCAAACGCAAGGGGGTTAGTACCACTGTTCAAAAGAATAAGGTCCGCAAAAACGACGCACAAACGATGGTTTGCGGACACTCAGCACGCCCGCCCGTTTCCGCAGGTGGCTGCTGTAACGGTAGTCGTGTACGCATCAATATAGTGGAGAACCCCGTTCCCGATACACTTGAGCGCCGCGGCCCGGGCCGGCGACCATCTCGTGGTCATCGAGCTGGACCGGCTCGGTCGCTCCCTCGAACACCTCATCGCGCTGTCGAAACCTGCAGGCCGGCTAGCGACAGCATCAACTTGGTGGTGCTCGACAAGGGCATCGATACCGGCACTGCTGTCGGTCGGATGTTCGACCATCCCCTCAGCCAGTTGTCTGTTGGCGGCCCTCCGGTCGAAGCGGTCGACCTGCATCCACCGGCACAGCTTCACGAGTTCCTCATGGCGATCGCCGAGGACCTCGCCGACGTGCTGGTTGGGGTCAGCCACGAGGAGCTCCGCCAGCTCGATGACCCGCAGCGGCGAGTACCGCTGGCGCTGCTCCAGGAAGGCCCACGGCCCGCCGCAGCCGGCCGGCGGGGCCGACCGGCGGCCACCGGTGAAAATCGGGTAACGCCGAGCCGGCGCGACCGGCAGGATCGCTTCCACCCGTATGGGGTTGAGATACATGTAAAACCGGCCGCGGGATCTATCCGGGCTGAGGAACGCTCAGAGCGCCAAGGCGAGCGCCTCATCGAGTGGCCCCGGAGCGTTCGGATCCCGTCGATGCCAGAGCCGCCGCCCGGGCTGTGCAGTCCGGTGACGCCACGGCGATCCCCAAGGCGGGCGACGAGTCGAGATGATCCGGGTGCTGCGCGTTGCACGCTCCAGCTCCGTCAAGCCTCGCACCCAGGCAGTGAACGTCTTGAAGGACCTGGTCGTGACCGCCCCTGACCATCTCCGGGAGCGCCTCCGCGGCCTCCCGCGCTATGAGCTGGTGGCGACGGCCTCGCGGCTGCGCCCGGGGAGTGTCACCAGCCCCTGAGGCAGGGACCGGGGGCTGGGCCACGTCGTCTACCTCTGCCGGGCCGACCGCCCTTCGCTGGGCCGGCCTGTCGTGGAAAGGAGCCAGGCATGATGCGCATCGTCAAGGTTGGCGCAATGCTGTCCGGGATCGTGGTGGCCACCTTCGTGGTCCGCCAAGTCCTCGGCGCCGTGTCGGGTGGGCGCCTCTCGTGGCTGGCAAGCCCGGCCACCACCGTCCTCGCCCTCCTTCCCTTTGCGGCCCGAGTCGGGTTCCGCCGACGCGACACCCTGTGGCTGGTGGTGCCCCTCGTCGGGCTGTTCTGGCTGTACCGGATGCTGTGGCGGGTCGCAAGCCTGCCGGAGCGCTACTGGGAGGCCTCGAGGGACCGGCGCAGCGGCCAACCCGACGCCTTCACCCAGGCCTCGGGTTCCCCGAAAACGCTCGACCCATCCGTCGGACAGGCACAGCCTCCCATGGGAAGAAGAGATGGCGAGGAGTCGGCACCGCCGTCCTCCGGCGGGGACCTTGCGCAGCTGCGCGCTGGCGGCAGCGATGCGGGTCGTCGTGCCGAGACTGTTCACCGTGGCCGCCCGCCG
>DASPZW010000188.1:0-9809 GCA_035636055.1 Actinomycetota bacterium | reverse complement strand
GCCCCGGCGGCGTGCCGAGCCGCCGCGGCATCCCCGGTCACCGCTGCGGCCAGTAACCCGTGCACCGGTGCGAGCGCCTGGCCCCGCGCGGCCCAGACCAGGAAGGCCGAGGAGATGCCGGTGGTCGCCACGCTGCGGGCGGCCGCCACCAGGTCGGCATCGGGTCGGTGGCGGAGCGCCCCCAGGGCGAACAGGACCCCGGCGAGGGCGTCGTCCCCGGCGGGCGTGAGGCCCGGACCCGCCCCCCCGAGCGCCGCTGCCGCACCGGTCAGATCGCCGTCACGCAGGCACCCAACGGCGGTCCTGCCTCGCGCGGTGGGTACGAGGTTGCCGGCCGCCACCGGGGCCAGTGCCTCCAGGATCGCCGGCAGGGTTCCCGCGATCGCATCCGGCTCCGGCAACGACCCCCGCCACACGCCGGCACCGGACAGGTCGATGCGCACCGTCGCGCCGGCGACCGTGCGCATCGGCGGGCTCGCAAGGAGGACGTGCAGCGGCCCGGCGCCGACACCGGGTGCGACCAGGGCGGCGATACCCGCGGCGGCCTCGACGTAGAGCGCCTTCGGGAACGACGCGACCACCCTCGCCCCGCCCCCGGCCAGCGCCTCGACGGCCCCCAGCCCGGCGAGGACGCCCTTCACGTCTTCAGCGATGCCACCGGGCCAAGCGCCTCGACGAGTCCGTGCAAGGCCCGCTGGAACGCCTCCAGCGGGGCCGTCGCGACGCCGGCCCCCACCTGGCCGCGGCCCTGCGTGGCGTCGAGGATGCCCGTGGTGATCCTCGGCGTGACCTCGAGGCCCACGACGCGCCGCAGGTCGATGCCGATCGGGGACCCCGAGAAGTCGAGGTAGGGGATGCGGAACCTGCCGCTGCGGCTCGCGCAGATCGACTCCATGGCCCGGGTGGCGGCCACGGCACCCGCCATCTTGCCGCCGAGGAACGTCGCCACCGCTGGTGATGCGGCGGCTGCCGCGCCCCCCAGGCCGAGGGTCTCGAGGACGGCGCTGTCGCCGATGTCCGGCGCGCCGTCCGCCGGGCCGTACCCGGGGTGGAACAGCGCCTGACCCACGTCCGGGGCCGGTGCGGTGAACCACCGGTCGATCCCGGCCACCTTCACCCCGAACGTGGTCCCGTTGCGGGCCATCCCCGTGACGATGCTGGCGCCGGGCACCTGCGCCGCCCAGTCGGAGGTCGCCTTGGCGGCGGCCATCACGATGTTGAGGAAGAGGAGGTGGTTGGTGGACAGGAAGCGTGCCACCTCCACGCGGCCGGGGCCCTCGTGTGCCATGAGCCCCGGCAGCAGCGCCCGGACGAGCAGGTTGGTGCAGGCCTGGGTCCGCATGTGGGCGTCGTCGCCCATCTGGAGGCCCTGGGAGGCAAGGGAGAAGACGTCGATCGGGCCCTCCGCCGCGATGGCCGGTTCCAGCACCGAGCGGACCTCCCGCAGGAGCAGCACGCGGGCGACGGCGTCGGGGGTCTCGACGCCGAACCACGGGGCGGCGCCCGGCCCCTGGTTGATCCCGGCGAACGCCCGGTTGGCGCCCTGGGGGTTCTCGACCACGAACACCGGCGACGACGGGCCGAGCACCGTGGCCATCGGCCCGACGGTTGCGTGCCCGTTCGCCGGCTGGAGGTCGACCCCCCCGGCGGCCACCAGTTCGCCGGCAGCCTCCGGCGTTTCCGCCCAGCCCTCCGCCATCACCGCCGCGTGGACCGAGCGTCGCAACGGGTCGCAGAACTCCTCCCAGGCCAGCGGCGGACCGGGATGCAGCAAGGTGCGGTCCCCCATCCCCGGCACGACCTCGCGGGCCGTCGCCATCCCGGTCAGCATCGGGGCGGCGGCGTCGAGGCGCCGGCAGACCTCGGCGTTGGCCTCGTCGATGCGGGCGGCGAAGCTGCCGTGGCACAGGGTGAGGGCCGCAATCAGGCCGGCGTTGCCGCCTGCCGGGATCCGCCAGTCGACGTCGACGACTGCGGCGCCCTGGGCGCGGACCGCGTCGCCGAAGAGTTTCAGGCCGACATTGACGACGGCAACCCGATCCGGGAGGTGCACCCCGGACCGGTTATCGTTGGCGGTCATATCGTGGAATGCCATGGCTGACCTGGAGCTTACCGCCCACTGGGAGGGTGGCTACCGGATGCGGACCGAGGTGCGCTCGATGGAAGTCCGGGCCGACGAGCCGCCCGAGTACAACGGCGACGATACCGGGCCGATGCCCACCGAACTCTTCCTTGCGTCGCTCGCCTCTTGCTTCGGGATGGCGATCGTGCACGCCGGGCGCAAGCGGGGCATCGATCTGCCCGACCTGGACGTCAAGGTGACTGGCACGTACCAGGGCCTCCGCTTCGCAAGGATTCGGGTCGAGGTCGTCTCGTCGCACCCCAGGGACGAGCTGGAGCCGCTGCTCGAGCGGGCCATCAACTACTGCTACGTGTCCAACACGCTCCGGACCCCGCCGGCGATGGAGTTCGTCGTCGCGGGCTGAGCTCACCGGCGCAGCACCTCCGAGGCGGCCTCGACCAGCGCCGCTTCCGCCGCCTCGAAGTGCTGCCGGCGCCCGGCGGCCTCGTTCCGGATCCGGGCCGCCTCTGCCCCGACCTCGGCGGCCATGGCCTTGACGACATCGGGAGCAGCCCCGCCCGGCAAGCATCGAGTCTGCACGATGGCCCTGGGGTCGAGCACCTCGGTGAGGTCCACCCCGGCGATGCCGATGGAGCGCCCGATCCGGCGCTGCGCCGCCTCCTCGAGCATCTCGGCGGTCAGGTCGATGCCACGCAGCCCCCGGGCCGCCGCGTGCCGCACCGCCGCGCCGACGACGACGTAGGCCGTCCGGTAGTCGACCCCGCAGGTCTGCATGACGAACTCCGCGAGGTCGGTGGCCTGGGAGAACCCCGACTCCAGCGACGACCACATGCGTTCGGGGTGCACCTCCAGCGTGGTGACCACGCCGGACATCAGGCGGGTGACCTTGCCAGCCAGCTCGAGGGACCTCGGGATCTCGCCGTAGGCGAAGATCAGGTTGTCCGTGCGGGCGCTCGGCGTCTTCACCACGGCGAGGAAGCCCGACAGGCGGCCGATCAGCACCCCGGCGGCACCGCGGACGATGGAGAGGGCGTACGGGTTGCGCTTCTGCGGCATGAGCACGCTGGAGCGGGTGTAGGGACCGGCGAGGCCGACGAAGTCGAACTCCTGGCTGTCCCAGATCTCGAGGTCCTCGGCCAGTTTGCTGAGCGTCGAGACCAGGCTGGCGGCGGTGGCGAGGACGTCGATCAGCCCGTCGGTCTGCCACATGGCGTCGCGGGTGTGGGCGATGAGCCCGTCGAAGCCGAGCAGCGCCGCCGTCCGGTGGCGGTCGAGGCCGAGGCGGCTGCCGTTCACGCACCCCGCCCCGCCGGGGCTGCGGTTGACCCAGTCGCCGGCAGCCAGCAGCCGGTCGGCGTCCCGCAGCGCCGGGTAGGCGAAGGTGAGGACGTAGTGGCCGAAGGTCGAGGGCTGGGCCTGCTGGAGGTAGGTCTGGTCGGGCATGACGGTCTCGGCGTGGGTGGTGGCGAGGATGGCGACGGCCTCCGCGAAGGCTGCGGCGTCGGCGGCGAGCCCGGCGACGATCCGGCGCAGGTGGAGCCGGAGGGCCACCCGTCCCGCCTCCCGCCGTGGGCGGCCGGCGTGGAGCCACCCGGCGTCGTCGCCGAGGCGCTCGACGAAGTAGGCCTCCCGGCTGTTGTAGGCATCGCCGTAGGCGGGGTCGTAGGGGAAGTCCTCGGCCGGGATCCCCCGGGCCACCTCCAGGATGGCGGCGAGCACCCTCGCTGCGGGCTCCCGCGGCACCACCCCCCGTTCCGTCAGGACGAGGACGTGGGCCAGGTCTGCCATGTTCAGGCCGTCGTGCAGCAGCGGCGCATCGGCGATCTCGAGAGCGAAGCCGGATTCGACCAGCTCGGGGGCCGGGGCCTCCGACGAGGGCCCGACCTCACCGCGTCCCACGAGGGACCTCCGCGAGCTTCAGGTGTGGGCTCACGGCCACACCTCGGGCTCGGTCGCCCTGGCCGCCCGGGCCCGGCGGATGACCTCGTCGGCCATCGCCGGAGCGGCCCCTGGGTCCGGCCTGAGCAGAGCTTCGCGCTCGGCGCCGGAGAGGACCCCGTCGAGGCCAGCCCTGGCGAGGGCCTCCGCCAGGGAAGCGCCGGAATCCCGTGCCGCCCCCAGCACCTGCTGGAGGCGGTCCTGCGTCGCATGCTTGCCGCCCGCCGGGGCCAGGGCCGCCAGCACCCGCTCCGAGCCGGCCATCCCGCCGCCGGCCGCGAGGTTGCGCCGCATGGCCGCCGCGTCCACCTGCAGCCCGGCAAGCATCCGAAGGCAGAGCTCGAGGGCCGCCCCCGTCAGCAGGCAGCACTCGGGCATGGCGGGCCACTCGGCCTTCCAGCCCCGCCCATCCCGCTCGCCCTCGGCGACCATCCCCTCCAGCACCACGCCTGCCTGCGCCCGGACCAGCCGGGAGAGCGTCACGAGGTGCTCGGCGATCTCGGGGTTGCGCTTGTGGGGCATCGTGATACTGCCCACCGCCCCGGGCACGACGGCCTCGGCCAGCTCGCCGATCTCCGGCCGGGAGAGCTGGTAGACCTCGTTGCCGATACGGGCGAGCGTCGCCGTCACCATCGCCAGAAGGTGGACGAACTCGGCAGGGCGGTCCCGGGCCGAGAGCCAGGCGACGCCGGGGTCACCGAGGCCGACCAGCTCGCAGAAGCGGGCCCGGACCTCGAGAGCCCGGGGGCCGAAGAACGCCAAGGTGCCGACCCCGCCCCCGAGCTGGCCGACGAACAGGCGGGGGCCTGCCTCACGGAGGCGGCCGAGGTGCCGGCGGACCTCGTCGGACCAGCCCGCCGCCTTGAGGCCGAACGTGATCGGGGCCCCCGGCTGGCCGTGGGTCCGCCCGGCCATGAGGGTGAGGCGGTGGGTTGCGGCGAGGGCGAGCAGGCGGTCCTCGATCGCCCGGAGGTCCCGCCACACCACGCCCGACACCCGCTTGGCAGCGACGGCGGTCCAGGTGTCGGTGATGTCCTGGACGGTGGCGCCGTAGTACACCCATTCCTTCGCACCGGCGGGCAGGATGGCCTGGAGCCCCCGGATCAGGCCGAGGGTCGAGTGGCCCGTGCGCCGGGTCTCCTCCGCGACCGCGTCGAGGTCGAGCCGCTCCACCGATGCGGCCTCGGCGATGGCCGACGCCGCGGCGCCGGGGATGATGCCCAGCTCGGCCTGTGCCCGGGCGAGCGCCGCCAGGACGTCGAGCCACCCCTGGATGCGCGGGCCTTCGTCGAAGAGGGACCGCAGCTCGGCGGTCCCCCACAGGTGCGCGTACAGGACGGAGTCGGTCAGGCGGGCGCCCACGCTGGCTCCGAGAGCTCGGCGACCGCCCGCAACCCCTGGCGGACCTCGTCGAGCGAGGCCCCCCACGGCACGACGACGCAGTTGCCATCCCGCTGGATGTCCTCCTCGAGCAGGCAGCATTTGGTGAGGGTGGGGACGTCCCCACCGGCGGCGGAGAGCGCCCGCGGGCAGATGTCGACGGTCGGCGGCTCCTCGTCGCCGTAGAACCAGCGGTGGAGCTGCTGGGACCTGGCGCATCCGATGAGCGTCCACGCCTCGCGGGCCGGGCGCTGGTCGAGGTAGGACACCTCGGCCCCCGCCGGTGCTGCCCCGGACCCCTGGCAGGGCAGAAGGTACCGGGCGGATGGCGCCGATGCCGCAAGGTCGAGGAGGTCCACGATGTCGGGGCGCAACTCGATCGGCGGGAGGTCGTCGGAGACGTCGAGCACCCGCTGCGCCTGGTCGAGCAGCTTGGGTGGCGCCGGTGGTGACACCTCGACCACCCGCACGACGAGGGGGTCCGGGTCGAGGATGAAGCTCACGTGCCGGTAGCGGCCGCTGACGACCACGCAGCGCGCCCCCGGCGCGGACTGCCGGGCGGCCCGGGCCAGCTGCGACGGCACCCCGACATCGATCTCCGGGTCGTCCACCACGGCGCACTCGCCGGGGCCCGCCAGCAGCTCGACGGCAAGGATCGGGGAGAACAGCTCGTCGTCCGAAGCCTTGCGTACCTTCAGGAGTGCGCAGGACCCGCCCCGGCGGGCCACGATGTAGGTGGTTCGCCGGTAGGCTTCCCGACCGAGGAACAGCGACGACAGCGCCCCCTCGGTCAACTCGGCATCGACCTCGGCCACCGACACGCTGCGGTACCGGGCCGGCACGAGGTTGGACATGTCTCCTAGAGTAAATCTTCATCAGAGGATAGTCGCAAATGCTCGTCCGGGGAGGGAACCCGACGTGGACCGCGTTGCGCCGGCACCACCCCGCCTTCGCCTCCGCCGCTGGCAGCTCCCGGCGGCCCTCGTGCTCTGGGTCGCGGCCCTCGCCGTCGGCGTGCAGGCGTTCGTCGTCTCCCTCCGCCGGTCGCTGCCCGACCGCCTGGTGGACCTCCACGTCTACACCACCGCGGTCTCGTCGTTCGTCCACAGGGGCAGCCTGTACGGCCTCCACGGGTCGCTGCGTGCGGGCTTCACCTACCCCCCCTTCGCCGGGCTCGTCTTCCTGCCGCTGGCCTACGTGCCCGAGCAGGCGGGCCGGATCGCCTGGACGGCCTTCACGATGCTGGCGGTCGCCGCCATCGCGCTGGTCGTGGTACGGGCGCTGCCCCGCAGGCTCGGCCCGGTCGCCGTCGTCTGGCCGGCACTGACGGCGCTCCTCGTCGCCTCGAAACCCCTACAGAGCAATCTTCGCTTCGGGCAGGTCAGCGTCTTCCTGACGCTCGGCATCGTGATCGACGTCATCGTCCTGGACGGCCGGAGGTGGCAGGGCGTGCTCACCGGGCTCTGCGCCGCGATCAAGCTGACGCCCCTCGTGTTCGTCCCGTACCTGTTGCTCACCGGGCGGCGCCGCGCGGCCGCCCTCGCAGCGGGCTGCTTCGGGCTGGCCACGGCCGCCGGCTTCGCCATCCTCCCCCACGACTCGGCCGCCTTCTGGACCAGGTACCTGTGGCGCGAGAGCCAGGGGTTGCCCCTTGCCGAGGGCGGGAACCAGTCGATCTACGCCGTGCTGCTGCGGGCCGGCATGCAGGGCGCCGGGTTGGAGATCCTGTGGCTCGGGCTTGCCGCCGCCGTGGGCGTCGTGGGGGTGTGGCGGGGGCAGCGGGCCCGGGCGGCGGGCCAGCCCCTGCTCGGCCTGGCGATGGTCGGCTGCGTGTCGATCCTGGTGTCGCCCATCTCGTGGACCCACCACCAGACCTGGATCCTGCTGGCCGCAGCCGGGGTGTTCACGGCCAACCCGTCGCTGGACGTCGCGATCGCGTCGGCACTCGTCCTGCCGATGCTCATCGGCCTGCCCGGGGTTTCCTTTTTCGGGCCCGTGGGTCGATGGCTGGCGGCGAACTCCCGGGCGGTACTGGCGGCAGCGATCGCCAGCGCCCTGCCCTTCCGCAAGCCGGTCGAGCAACGCCCGAGGGTGGAAGAGCTGGCACGCATCGACCATTGACATATTGATGCCTGCCTCGTATGTTTTGATGCATGAGAACCACCATCCGGCTGGACGACGAGCTGCTCGCCCGCGCGAAGCAGTTCGCGGTCAGCTCAGGCCGCACCCTCACCGCCGTCATCGAAGATGCCCTGAGGGAAGCGCTCGTGCGAAAGGACTCCCAGCCTAAGGGCCCCCGCCCCAGGCTCCCCACATTCAGGGCGCAGCTCTTGCCGGGCGTCGACTTGAACGACACCGCCGCGCTGGCCGACCTCATGGATGCCGACCGTGATCCTGATTGACGTCAACGTCTTGGTCTACGCCTACAACGAGCAGACCCCCGACCATCGAAGCTATCGCGACTGGCTTCTGGGCGTCCTGTCATCCGACCGCGCCTTCGGGGTGCCGGATCTCGCCCTGAGCGGCTTCCTACGGGTGGTGACGCATCCGAAAGTGTTCAATCCCCCCAGCCCACTCGACCGGGCGCTGGCATTCGCTGATGCGCTCCGCGGGTCGCCCAACTTCGTGCCTGCGCCCCCCGGACCACGTCACTGGGACATCTTCACGCGGCTGTGCCGTGAGACAGCGGCGCGAGGGAACCTCATCCCGGACGCCTACCTCGGCGCCATCGCCATCGAGTCTGGCGACGAATGGGTGACGACGGATCGGGACTACAGTCGCTTTCCCGGGCTCCGCTGGAGGCATCCTCTGGCCTGACGGAGCAGGTGGGGCCTACGGCGCGCCGGCCAGGTGCCGGCTCCCCGGCGCGACGGCTGCCTCCCCGGCGGCACACAGCGGGCACTCCGCAGGGTCCCATGTCGGGGCGTGCAGGCGGGCGAGGCTGACGAGCGGCATGCCGAGATCCAGGCCCGACGACCGGTCCAGCAGGCACCCCACCCCCGCCAGCGCCTCGGGGTCCACGAGAGCCACGACCTCCTTGAGCGACGTGCCGGTGGTCACGACGTCCTCCACCACGAGGACCCGCTCCCCCGGTGCCACCTCGAACCCTCGCCGCAGCCGCATCTCGCCCGCGTCCCGCTCGGCGAAGATGAACCGCGCGCCGAGGGCGAGGGCGGTGGTGAAGCCGAGGACGATCGCACCGACGGCCGGGGACAGCACGACGTCGATGCGCTCCCCGGGAAAGCGAGCGGCCAAGGAGGCCCCCAGCGAGACGGCCAGGCCGGGCCGTTCGAGGGCGCGGAACTTCTCGGCGTAGACGTCGGAGTGGCGGCCGGACGACAGGATGAAATGGCCGCTCGTCACCGCCCCGACGTCGCGCAGCGCCTGGAGGACCTGGGCCTCGTCGAGGATGGCGGGCCTGGCCGCGCCGCGAGCGGCTGCCTTGTTCAGCGAGGACTTGTGGGGCTTCGGAACCATGGCCAGACCTTACCTCAGCACTGGTCACCCGCCTGGCAAGCCCGGGCCCGGCACGTGTTCGACCCGTAGGCGGACACCGGCACCCCGGTCATCGGTCCGGCACGCGCTCCTCGCTCTCGTTCTCGTCCTCGTCTTCGAGGTCCTCGGCGGCCAGGTGGCCCCACGGGATGGCGTCGAGCCAGTTGAGGATGCCCTCCTCGAAGGTGATCGCGAAGCGCACGACGTGGGCGGGGGCCGGGTCCGTCCTGGCGATGGCGGGGAGGAGGTTACGGTAGTAGGCGAGCGCCTCCTCGTGCTGAGGCCGGATGATGTCGACGAAGCGCCGCAGTGTCTCCTCCGGCAGCAGGGGGGCAAAGAAGAACTTCAGCAGGAACGGGGACCGGATCAGGTCGGGGCCCGGGTCCCGCTCGAGCCAGGCCAGGAAGGCCTCCCTTCCCCGATCGGTGATGGCGTACGGCGAGCGCCGGCGGGGGCCGACCTCCCCGAGTTCCACGAAGCCCGCCGTCGCCAACGCGTGCAGCTCCCGGTAGATCTGGCTACGGGTGATGTTCCAGAAATGGCCGACGCTCATTTCCACAGCCGCCACGATCTCCCCGCCGCTCATGGAACGCCAGTACAAGAACCCGAGCAGAGAAGCCGATGTCGGATTGACGGGTGAGGACCCTTGACTGTCCACTGTGGACACTGCTACCCTTCTTTCAGCGGTTTTTCGCGAATCGGATTCCTAAGTGGATACCACAAGCAGTGTGGATTTCTTGGGAGCCGAAGGGAAATTGCAGAGGGAAATGGGGACGGCAGTGGCGGAGATGGCTGCGGTGCAACGGGCTGCCGAGTCGATCGCCGGGCGGGTCGCCGGCATGGTCCGGGGCCTGCCGGACATGAACCTCCCCATCCCGAACTCGGAGTGGACGGTCGGCGAGGCCGCCGCCCA
>DASPZW010000187.1:0-5484 GCA_035636055.1 Actinomycetota bacterium | reverse complement strand
CCCCCACGAGCCAACCGGCCTGCGGTCCCAGGAGGCCCCGTGCGCCTGGGCGGCGTCCTCGATCAACGACAGGGAGCGCTCCGCACACATGGCCGACAGGGCTCCAACGTCTGCGGGGATGCCGTAGAGGTGCACCGCCATCACCGCCCTGGTGCGCTCGGTGGCGGCGCACGCGGCGGCATCGGGGCTGAGCGCGAACCCGTCCGCGGCGATGTCGGCGAAGACGGGGGTCGCCCCCACCGCCACCACCGCGTTGGCCGAAGCGACGAACGTCAGCGCGGGCACGATCACCTCGTCGCCGGGACCAACCCCTGCGGCGACCAGGGCCATGTGGAGCGCCGCGGTCCCGGAACTGGCCGCCACGGCGTGGCGGGTGCCGGCGAAGGCGGCAAACTCGGACTCGAACGCTGCCACCTCGGGCCCCGCGGCGAGCTGGCCGGACCGCAGCACCCGCAGCACCGCCTCCTCCTCGGCCGGCCCGACGCGGGGAGCGACGGGGAAGGTCGGGGCCACGACGCTAGACCACCTCGCGGACGCTCGGGGGGTCGTCGGGGCCCAGCACGTAGTCGTGACCGCACTCGTCGCACCGTGCCGGCGGGACAACGGCTGTCCCGCACCGGCACACCCACCCCGACTGCCGGGCGGGCACGCCGAGGACGAGCGCAAATGCCGGGACGTTGCGGGTGACGACCGCGCCCGCACCGACGAGTGCCCAGGCCCCCACGGTGCAGCCCGGGCCGACGATGGCGCCGGCGCCGACGGAGGCACCCTCCCCGACCGTCACGCCCTCGAGGTGCCAGTCGGCGAGCGCCTTGCGGGTGAGGTCCGGGTTGACGGCGCGGGGGCGGCGGTCGTTGGTGAGGATTGCCCCCGGCCCGATGAAGACGCCGTTGCCCAACCTGGCGCCCTCGTACACCAGCGCAGCGTTCTGGATCTTGCAGTCGGCGCCGACAGTGACGCCGACTCCCACGTAGGCGCCTGCCCCGACACTGGTCCGGTCCCCGATGGTTGCGCCGCGCCGGACGGTCGCATAGTGCCACACGAGGGCGCCCTCGCCGAGGGCGACACCCTCTTCCACGTGGGCGAGGGGTTCGACGTGTGCGGGCATCCGGGGAGTATGCCTCGAAATGCTGGGGCGGACACCCGGCCGTTCTACGAGTGGCGCGGCCCCGTGCGGGACCAGGTGCAGGATGCTGCTTTACTGCAGAGATGTCCGATGTGCCGTCTGGCCTCCCGCTCACCCCCACCCGGGGCGAGCGGGTGGCCCGCAACGCCGCCATCCTGTCGGCCGGCCAGATACTTTCGCGGGTGCTGCAGACCGTGTGGTTCATTTTCCTGGCCCGCCGGCTCGGCACGGACCGGTACGGCGTCTACACGCTGGCCATCAGCTTCGTCGGATTCGTTTCGATTGTGTCAGACCTTGGCGTGGGCCTCATCGTCATCCGTCAGGCCGCCCAGAAACCATCCGAGCTCCCAGGTCTGCTCGGCGCGGCGCTCCGCCTGGTGTCGGGCCTCAGCATCATCGCCGCGGGCCTCGCAACCGGTCTCACCCTGGCCCTCGGCTACCGCGGGGAGATTCTCGTCATCAGCGCCGTCGCGGCCTCCTCCATCATCCCCAACGCCCTGGGCTCCCTGGCGTCCGTGGTGTTCCAGACCCGGGAACGATTCGGGCTGGTCACGCTCTACATCCTCACCAACCTCTGCATGAGCATCGGTTTCGGCGTCGTCGCACTCATCCTGGGGGCCGGCGTCCTCGGGTTGGCCATCGCCACGGTGGCCGCAGCCGGCCTCAACGCCGTCATCTTCTGGGCGGTCGCGCTCAGGTTCGCGCACCCCAGCTTCCGTGACGCCCGCGGTCTCGCCAAGCCGTTGCTGCTCGCCGCCCTGCCGTTGGGCCTGGCGTCCTATGCGCAGACGGCGGCCTTCCGGGTCGACAACCTGCTGATTGCCCACCGGCTCGGGGCGAAGGTCCTCGCCCTGTACGGGGTCGCCTTCATGTTCTATTCGAGCGCGGTGGAACTGTTCTTCACGCCGCTCATCGGCGTCACGTACCCGCTGATGGCCCGCGTCGCGCAGGAGGGCCCCAACGAGTTGACCCGGCTGCTCCGGCGCACGTACGGGCTGGTGCTCTCCATCGTCGTGCCGATCGCCGCGGGGACCGCGCTGCTGGCGGTTCCCATCGTTGCCCTGGTCTTCGGGGCTCCCTACCGCTCCTCGGCCAACGTGCTCCGTATCCTCATCGTCGCCCTCGTGCCGACTGCCTACTGGGGAACCCTCACCAAGGCGATGATCGTCCGGGGCCGCCACGGCATTTACATCGCCACGTTCGTCACCCTCCTGGCCTTCGTCGCCGTGGGGGTGTGGATCGGCCTCTCGGTCCACGGCCTGACGGGGGCTGCGGCGGGCGTGCTCGGCGCCCATGTCGCCACCTCCGTGCTGGCCGCCGTGCTGCTCCGGGACCATGCGAACATCCTGGACGTTCCGAGAATTGGCAAGATCCTCGTCGCCACCGCGCTCATGGGGTTGGTGACCTGGGTCCTGCGCCACGCGTTCCTACCGCTCACCGTGGCGGCAGCGGTCGTCACCTACGGCCTCGCCGCACTCGGCCTGGGCATCCTCGACGAATATGACCGGCGAGCCCTCATTGACGGGCTCCTGGGGCCGGTGCAGCGCGTGCTCAGGCCGTCCAGAAGCCGGTGATGTTCTCGCCGTAGTGGAGGCGACGCCCGAGCGGCGTCGAGGAGAACGGCCAGTCGGCCACGACGCTGAACCCTGCGGTCAGGCGCTGCCTCGCTTCCGGCCCGCCCAGGGCAAGGCGCTTCAGCCCTGAGCCGATCCTCACGAACTGCTGGCCGAGGTGCCCCCAGCGCCCCCGCGTCCGCTCGAACCCCACCGTGTGGTGACGTTGTCCCGAAAAACCCACGTCATGGGCGATACGGGTCAGGACCTTGGGCGTGAAGTAGTTCAGGTGCTCGGGCGTGAAGCCGAACCATCCACCGCCGGTCCGATCAGCCAGGAAACGGCTGGCCGAGTCGAGGTTGGGCACGTTGAACACGAGAAGACCGCCGGGCTTCAGGATGCGGCGGGCTGCGAGCAGCGTGTCAATCGGGTCCCGGAGGTGCTCGAGGGTCGAGTTCATCGTGACGACGTCGAAGGCCCCGTCGGGAAGGTCCACCTGCGAAAGGGAACCCTCGATGACCGCCGCGTCCGGCAATCGGGCACGCAGGGTTGCGAGGGCCTCGGACGACACGTCGAGCCCGTGCCGCTTCCACGACGAGGGCGGGAACGCCTCGAGCGCGTACCCCTTCCCCGCGCCGACATCCAGAACGGAACCCGAGGTGTGGCCTGCCGCGGTGATGGCCTCGTACCGGGCCCGCTCGAGCTCCGGTTGCGCGGTGCGGTGGTAGGCACCGCTGGGCCCCGCCGGATCGTAGAAGCGGGCGTAGAAGGCCTGCATGCCCACTTCGGACAAGCGGGGGTCCTGGTAGCCGAAGCCGCAGGCCGGGCAGAGCACGAGGGCAATCCCCGACCGAGGAAACTCCAGTGTCTCGACACAGAAGCGCTGCAGGGGATCAGCGATTGCGGCGGGGGCGGGAATCCGGGCGAGGACCGTCCCGCCGGCGGTGCCACACACGTCGCACACGACTGTCTCGTAATGCCGGGTCACGGGGACGGGAGCGCAGACCGACTGGCTCAGGATCACGACGATAATGTACCTGGCATGCCTTCCAGCCTCCGCGTCCTTCTCGTCGCGCCCGTCAGCAACGCTACAGCTCTTGCGGCGGCCCGCGAGGGGGGCTGGACGGGACCGTTCATCCCGGCGCAGGCGCAAGGGTTCTGGGTCAAGGCCATCGAGGCGCTGGGCCACCACGTCGAGGTGGTGCGCTGGTCGGACTCCCTCCTTGTCCCCGAACGCTGGTCGCTGGCCTGGGGGTCGGTGAAGGAGCGCTCGGCCGCCGTCCGGAGGATCGCCGGCAAGGCGGTCGCGGAGCTCGGCCCCCGCCACCCCGCGGCGGCCCGGCTGCGGTCCAGGGTTGCCGAGGCCGCCCGTGGCGCCGACGTCATCGCCTTCTCGGGCGGCAGCCCGCTCGTCGACTCCTCGATGGTGGAAGCGGCGGCCGGCGGTGGCCGGCGGCCGGTGGTCGCGCTCAACGGGACGTCCCCCGCAGTGTTCGGCCAAGCCGGCGAGAAGGCAGCCGCCCCGCTGTGGAGCCACATCTTCTGCAACGAGCGCCTGCATGCGCTCGAGTGGCTCGGCCTGGGCGCCCGGGCCGCGACCGCCCTTCCTGTCTCCGGCTGCGACCCCGACTGGCACCGGCCGCTGCCCGATGCCCGGATCGCCGACGTGTCCTTTGTGGGAGCCGCCACGGCCCATCGTCGTGCCTACATCGGCGAATTTCTCGACGCCCTCCCACCCAGCGTGACGATGAGCCTGGCAGGGCCGGGATGGGCCGGATTCACGCATCCCCGGCTGGCCTCCGTCGAGGCCGTCGTGCTGGGTGACGCTCTCCGGCGGGCCCTCTGTTCGGGGCTGATCACCTTGTCGGTGCAGGAACCCTCGATGCTCGACGGAGGGTCGCTGCGCAACTTCGAAGCCACCGCGTGCGGCACGGCGCTCGTCGTCGACCGCCTCCGGACCGACTGGTTCACCGAGGACGAGGTGCTGCGGGCCGGCGACCCCGTCGCCGCCGCCGAGGCGGTCGCGCGCCTGGCCAAGGACCCCGCCGCGGCGCAGGAGCTTGCCCGGCTGGGACGCGCCCGCTGCATCGGCGAGCACACGTACCTGCACCGGTGGCGGAGGCTGCTGGCGATCGCCATGGGTGAGGAGGAGGCCGAGGATCCGCGCACCCTTCTCGCCTCGTAGTGCGGCGAGCCATGCCTACGGCCGGGCACGACGCTGGCTCCGCTTCGCCCTCCAGGGCGGGTACCAGCCGCGCGCGCTCTGGGAGGCCTGGGGGCGGAGCTACGCGACCGAACCGCACCGCAAGGACACCGGGCCGGAGCACGAGCTCCTCGGGAAGCTGCTCTCATCGCAGCGGCCGGACCGTTTCGTCGAAGTCGGATGCGGGTTCGGCCGCAACCTCCGGTACGTGCTGGACCACACCCCTCGCCCAGGCACGGTCATCGGCATCGACATCTCCGCGTCCATGTTGGCCGAGGCGCAGACCTACGCCCCCGAGGCGCTGCTGGCGACCGGCGACATCCGCTCGCTGCCCGTCGCAACCGGCGCGGCCGACCTGCTCCTCACGCACGGTGTGCTCATGCACGTGCCCCCCGCAGACCTGCAGGCCGCCTTGGCCGAGGTCGCCCGGGTCGCCCGCTGCTCGTTCCACACCGAGGAGGTGCGGCCGGTACGGCGGGCGGGGGCCAGCCGCACGATCAACCCCTACACCTTCGCCCACGACTACCGGCACGCGGTGGCTGCGCTGGGCAGCGAGATCGTGGACTGGTCGATGGACGGGCCCTTGCTGCGGATGACCCTGC
>DASPZW010000186.1:0-5577 GCA_035636055.1 Actinomycetota bacterium | reverse complement strand
CCCGGCACTGGCGGGGCCTCCGTGTCGCTGGATGCCCCTGATCAACGGTTGATGCTTCCCTCCAGGAGTTCGCCCACCGAGTCGACCGCCCAGGCGTGCCATGGGCGTCCACGGCGATCTGCTGGACGCCAGAGACGACGTTGGTGGATTGCACCCACGTTCCGTTGAACAGGTTCCAAACGCTCCCGCCGCCGCCGAGATGCCCCACGATCCAGAAGGCCGGGCCTCCCGGGGTGCCGGGCTCACCGGTGGCACAGGCCAGGGGACCCACACCCATGTCGTCGGCGAAGCCGGTCATCTGAGTCCAACCCTGGTTGGCGCCACCATCTTTGATCCAGATCTTGCCGTCCACCCCATCGACGACCGGGCGGCCGGCGGCGTCGACGTCGATCTCCTCGCCGGAGCCGGGGTCGGCGACCCAGCTCGATCCGTTCCAGGACCAGACCTGGTAGCTGTCGTTGCGAGAGTTGGTGCCGATCACCCAGACGGCGCCGTTGGCGCCGATCCCGATGTCGCGGGCGAGCCCGGGCAACAGCGTGACCTGGCCGCCGCCGGTGGACCGCCAGATGTTTCCGTTGAAGTCAACGATCCACGGGTTGCCGGACGGGTCGACGGCAAGGCGCTTGCCGCCTTTGGCGATCGACCCGCCGAGCACGTTGAATGTGCCGCCGCTGGTGACGTACCAGACGGATCCGTTGACGCCGGTGGCGACGTCGTTGGCCCCGACGACGGCGGGCAGACTGTTGAAGTTCGCCGTCTGGGCGTTGTTCTGGCCCGAGCTGCACGACGGCGGAGGTGGAGGTGGGGTCCCGCCGCCGCCCCCGCCGCCGGGCGCAGGTGTGCAGTCGGTATCGCAGATGGGCACGAAGGCGCCGGCCCCGATTGTGCCGGCGAGCGCCGGCAACAAGAGAGCCGTGATGCTGAGCAGGCCAACCGCCGCCAAGGACGAAGGCTTGGAAAGTCGCATCCGATTGTTCTCCTTATGTCTCCTCGAAGGCACCACCCATGGAAGCTTCCGGTCCTGAGGTACGCCGTGGATCCGTCGGCAGATTGCCCTTGGGACGTGGTAGAAGCCAACGGTTTCCCTTCGTTGTGACCCTTCTCGATGAGGCTATATCCAGAAGGTCCCCGAAAGGTTCCGGTTTCCCATCAGGTCCCCGTCGGTCGCCGGTGGGGCAACTTGGTTGGTTCGATTGGGAACAAATGCGAGCCCGCAGGGATAAGGTTGGCATGGGTGTGGGCGACATGACGAGGGCGGGGCAGGAGTTCTCCGGCGGTGGGTGGCCGGCGTGAACGCGCCCGCACAGGACAGCCGCCCCGGAGCCGACTCCCTGGTGATCTTGCAAGGGGTGCGGAAGTCCTTCGGGGACGTCCAGGCCCTGCAGGACATCGACCTCACCGTGGATGCGGGCGAGACCGTCGTCCTCATCGGGCCCTCGGGCTCCGGCAAGTCCACCCTCTGCCGGTGCATCAACCGCCTGGAGACCATCGACGCCGGGACCATCCTCATCGACGGCGTCGCCGTGCCGCAGGAGGGGAAGGCGCTCGCCAAGCTCCGGGCCGACATCGGCATGGTGTTCCAGTCCTTCAACCTCTTCGCCCACAAGACCGTCCTCCAGAACGTCACCCTGGGCCCGATCAAGGTGCGGGACGTTCCCAAGGTGGAGGCCGCCGAGCGGGGCATGGCCCTGCTGGAGCGGGTCGGCATCGCGAGCAAGGCCGACCGGTACCCTGCGGAACTCTCCGGTGGGCAGCAGCAGCGGGCCGCCATCGCCCGGGCGCTCGCCATGGAGCCCAAACTCATGCTCTTCGACGAACCGACGTCCGCGCTCGATCCCGAGATGATCAAGGAGGTCCTCGATGTCATGGTGGAACTGGCGAACGACGGCACCACCATGATCGTGGTCACCCACGAGATGGGCTTTGCCCGCTCCGCTGCGCGACGGGTGGTGTTCATGGACGGCGGGAGGATCGTCGAGACGGCGGACCCCACCACCTTCTTCTCGTCGCCGGCCACCGAGCGCGCCCGGGACTTCCTTTCCAAGATCCTGGCCCACTAGAAGCGGCTCCAACCCACGCTCCACAAGGAGGAGAGACACGATGCGCGCAACCAGATTCCGGCTCCTGGCCGTCCCGATGCTTGCCATCCTGCTGGTCGCTGCAGCCGGCTGTTCCAAGAAGACAACGACCACCTCCAGCCCAACCTCAGCCCCGAGCTTCGCCGCAGGCACGACGATGGCCCGCCTCCAGGCGGCCGGCAAGATGAAGGTGGGCACCAAGTTCGACCAGAATCTGTTCGGCCTGAAGAACCCGCTGACCGGCTCGATCGAGGGCTTCGACGTCGAGATGGCAAAGATCGTCGCCCAGGGCATCTTCGGCGGGACCCTCGACGACGCCGCCAGGCACATCGAGTTCGTCGAGACGCCCTCCAACGTGCGGGAGATCTCCATCCAGGAAGGCAAGGTCGACATGGTGGCGGCCACGTACACCATCAACGCCACCCGCAAGCAGGTCGTTGACTTCGCCGGTCCGTACTACGTCTCCGGCCAGGACATCATGGTGAAAAAGGACGACAATTCCATCAAGAGCGTGACCGACCTCAACGGCAAGAAGGTCTGCTCGGTCCAGGGCTCGACCTCGCTGACCAACGTCAAGGCGAAGGCCCCCCAGGCGGACCTGTCGATCACCTTCGACCTGTACTCGAAGTGTGCCGAGGCCCTGAAGGACGGCCGGGTGCAGGCCGAGACCACGGACGCCGGCATCCTCCTCGGCCTGGTGAAGGACAACAAGGACATCTTCAAGCTCGTGGGCAACCCCTTCACCACCGAGCCCTACGGCATCGGGATGAAGAAGGGCGACGACGCCTTTCGCTCGTTCATCAACGACCGGATCGAAGGCAGCTACCGGGACGGCTCGTGGGCGGCGGCCTTCAACCGGACGGTGGGTGCTGCCGGGGTGCCGGCTCCGACGCCGCCGCCGGTGGACCGCTACACCTCCGTGCCCGCCACCCCCACCTCGACCGTGACCGCCACCTCGACCGTGACCGCCACCCCCACCTCGACCGTGACCGCAACCTCGAAGTAGCGTGAGCGTCCTGGTCCACAATCTCGGCGCCTTCGGCGTCGGGTTGCGTACGACGCTGGCCCTCACCCTGGCGAGCTTCGCCGGGGCGCTGGCCATCGGCATCGTCATCGCATCGATGCGGGTGAGCCCGGTGGCGCCCCTGCGCGCCGCCGGGACCGCCTACGTCGAGATCGTCCGCAACATCCCGTTGCTGGTCCTGCTGTTCCTCTTCTACTTCGGGTTCCCCAAAATCGGCATCCAGTACCGAGGGTTCACCTCCGCGGTGATCGTGCTCTCGGCCTATACCGGAGCGTTTGTGGCCGAGGCCGTCCGTTCCGGCGTCAACACCGTGGCGCAGGGCCAAGCGGAGGCGGCCAGAGCCATCGGGCTCACGTTCACGCAGTCGATGCGCCTCGTCGTGCTGCCGCAAGCCCTGCGCGCCGTGGTCGCCCCGATCGGCAACATCTTCGTCGCCCTCATCAAGAACACGGCGCTCGCCTCCACCATCACGGTCATGGAGCTCGGGTTCGAATACCAGCTCCTCATCACCGCGACGGCCCAGCCCGTGCCGGTTGCCCTGGGCACCGCCGTCTGCTACCTGGTGCTCGCCCTGAGTGCCGGGTGGCTCTTCAGCGTGATCGAGCACCGGGTGGCGATCAAACGGTGAGCATGGTGCTCGGCGACGCCCTCGGCCCCCGCGGCAAGCGGCGGGCGTTGGTCGCGTCGGTCGTGGCCTCCGCTGTCCTCCTCGCGGCGGTGGTGCTGGCGCTCCAGCGGTTGTCGGCGAAGGGTCAACTGGATGCCGCCAAGTGGTCGCTGCTCGCGAAGCCGCTCGTCCTCCGGTTCCTGCTGACGGGCCTGGTCAACACCCTGCGGGCAGCCGCGATCGCGCTGGTGGTCGCGGTGGCGGTCGGGACGGTCATGGGCCTGGGACGCCTGTCCGGCAACCTGGCGGTGCGGCTCGCCGCCGGGGCCTACGTCCAGTTCTTCCGGTCGCTCCCCCTGCTGATCCTCATCATCTTCATGTACTTCGGCCTTCCGAAGCTCGGGGTGGACCTGTCGCCGTACCTGGCGCTGGTGGCGGGCCTGAGCATCTACAACGCTGCGGTCTTCGGCGAGATCTTCCGCGCCGGCATCCTGTCGCTCGACCGCGGGCAGGCCGAGGCTGCACAGTCGATCGGGCTGCGCCAGTGGCAGGGGATGCGGCTCGTCATCCTCCCCCAGGCCTACCGGCGGATGATCCCCACGATCGTGAGCCAGTCGGTCACCCTGCTGAAGGACACGTCGCTGGGCTACACCATCACCTACGAGGAGCTCCTCCGCCGGGGCCAGATCGCCGGGGAGTTCGGCAAGAACCAACTGCAGGCGTACATCGCCGTCGCCGTCGTGTACCTCGCCGTCAACATGACCCTCAGCCGGGTGGCCCGCCACCTCGAGGTCCGGCAGCGCCGCCGCTACCGGGCCGGGGCCATCACCATCACCGGGGCCGAGGACCTGGTGGCGATGGCCGCAGCCGCCGATGCCAAGGTGTAGGGCGCCGTCTTTCGCCACGGCTCCCACGGAGGGTGGCGGGTCCAAGTCCCGGCTGCACAGTTGCGAGCACCTCGACCACGTTCGTGGGACCCATGCTGAAAAGGTGTGGAAGATTTGGTACGTATAGCAGCCCTTTTTTACCATACCTTGCATGCCACGCCTGGTCCGCCATCTCCGAAGGACGTCAGGCCACTGTCGGTGGGCAAATCCGCCCGAACGCCAGGGGGGGTTACCCCGCCGGGTAGGCCCCGCCTGTCACCGGCGCGTCAACACCTCGTCGCTCTGGCATCGGCGGGGCGTCCGGGGGACGGATCTGATCCGGATACAGGCACTACGTATTTCTTCACCTTGACGTGCCTCGTAACTCGTAAGGAGGATCGGCGAGGATCAGGCGAAACCAGCGTTTTCCAAGGGCCCGCCCGGAGGCCAGCGTGGAGCACGGGACGAACGAATCCGAACTGGTTTCCTTGGCCTTCGTCCCCGCCCTGGCCGGGGAGGCACCTGCATCTGCGGGCCTCCCCCAGATGCCGCCCCCGTTCCAGATCGTCCCCGCCAAGATCCGGCCCCCCCGGGCGAGCGGCCTGCGGAGGCGCCGCTTGGAGGAGGCCCTTGAGGCCGGCCTCTGGGAGCGGCGCATGGGGGTCATCGTCGCCCCGGCCGGAGCCGGGAAGACGACCCTGCTGGCACAGTTCGACGCCGCCCTCGGGGCTCCGTCCGCCTGGTACCGGGCAGAAGGCTCCGATGGGGACGCCGGCGTGCTCATCCGCTACCTGGAGGCGACCCTGACCAGGGTCCTGCCCCGGCTCCGCGGCGGGTGGGCGTGCGTTGAAGACGCCGCCGCGGCACTCGAGCGCTGCCCGGAGACGAGGGCACTGCTCGTCGTCGACGACCTCCACCTCCTGCGCGGCACCCCGGCGGAGGCCATGTTCGAGCGGCTGCTGTCGTACCGGCCACCCTCGCTCGCCATCCTCGCGGCCTCGC
>DASPZW010000185.1:0-10630 GCA_035636055.1 Actinomycetota bacterium | reverse complement strand
CGGAGGGCCGGCTGCTCAACCTGGGCAACGCCACGGGGCACCCGAGCTTCGTGATGTCCAACAGCTTCACGAACCAGGTCATCGCCCAGATCGAGCTGTTCTCCCGCAGCGGGGACTACCCGATCGGCGTCTACACGCTGCCCAAGCACCTCGACGAGAAGGTCGCCCGGCTGCACCTCGACGCCCTCGGCGCCCGGCTCACGACGCTGACCCCGGAGCAGGCGGCCTACATCGGGGTCCCGGTGGAGGGGCCGTACAAGCCGGACCACTACCGGTACTGAGTGACATCTTTGAGTACAAACCGGTGCTATACACCACTTTTTACTCACAGATATGCGAGCCCCGCGGCTACCCGCTCGATGAGGTCCGCGACTTCGGTAGCCCGGCCCTCCGAGGCAGTGAGCACGTCCTCGGCTGTGGCCAGGGCGCCTGCCCGGTTGGCGATCACGGTCAGGCCCAGGACCCGCATGCCGAGGCGCCGGCCGACGATGACCTCCGGGATCGACGACATCCCTACCACGTCGCCGCCGAGCATCCGCAGCATGCGGACCTCCGCCGGCGTCTCGAAGCTGGGTCCGGCCATCCCCACGTAGACGACCTCCGGCAGCCGGAGGCCAAGCGCTGCCGCCGCCGCCCGGGCCGACCGGCGCAACTCGGCGTCGTAGGCCTGGGAGAGGTCGAGGAACTCCGCGGTCCCCCGCAGCGGGTTTGCCCCCATGAGGTTGATGTGGTCCCGGATCAGGCCGATCTCCCCGGAGGCGAGCTCCGTCCGTAGCGAGCCCGTGGCATTGGTGAGGACGAGCACGTCGGCGCCCCAGGCATGGGCCTCGGTGACCGGCTGGGCGACCTCCTCCATCGAGTAGCCCTGGTAGTAGTGCAGCCGCCCCCCGAAGCCGAGAGCCGGGAGCCCGCCGAGGGTGCCCTCGACGATCTCCATCCGGTGGCCAGGGGCCGGGGGCCGGCTCACGCCGGCCGGCGCCCAGGGCTTGGCAATGCCGGAGATCCGCTCGGTCACGGCGTGCAGGCCCGACCCGGCGATGAGCGCCAGCTTCACGTGGAGGATCCCCTCAGGACCCGAGTGCGGCCTTGAGCAGGTCGATCACGACGATGGGGGCCGGGTCCGCCCCTCGGGCAATGCCGAGGTAGGTGGAGAGGTGGTCGCCGGCGACCACGAAGTCCAGCAGGCGCGCCAGCGGTGAGGCGGCCGTGGTCCAGATCTCTTCGACGAAGTCGACGGAGTCGGCGATCAACGACGTCGTCACCTCGATCCTGCGAGCCGTGCGGGGATTCTCTCCAACGTGTCGGAGCACCAGGATCCCGAGCGGTGCCGGGATCGTCTCCGAGTGGTACAGCCCCACGACCTCGTTGTGGTTGAGTTCTGGGAAGACCGCCCAGTTGGCGATGACCTTGGCGTTCTCGTTGAGCTGGCACTTCAGCCGGTAGGCGGCCGCCCCTGCGGTGCCCTCGGAGCCCCACACCAACGGCAGCCGCCCCACGAGCCGGCCCGCCAGGGTCTTGGCGAGGTTGGACGCCGCCGGAACGCTGCGGTGGCACGCCGCAGCCCGGCGGGCGGCGACCTCCAGGGCCTCGTCGATCGCGGTGTCGATGCCGGGCGCCAGACCGAGGCGGTTGCACACCACCAGCGGGGGGATCGCCACGTAGCCGAGCGCGGCCCGGGGCATGAGGCCCCCGGGGACGGCGACGACGGGGTAGCCCGACGCCGCAGCCTCCTGGGCGAGCGCGCCGCCCGTGGTCACCGCCACGATCCGGGCGCCCCGCGCCGCTGCCTGCCGGAATGCAGTGAGCGTCTCCTCGGTGTTGCCCGAATAGGAGACGGCGAACACCAGGGTGTCCTTCCCGACCCAGGCGGGGATGTCGTAGTCGCGCAGCGTGGCGACGGGGACCGGGGCGAGCGGCGCCAGCACGGCCCGGCACAGCTCGCCGGAGATGCCGGACCCTCCCATGCCGAGGACGGCGATCGACCCGAGCCCCGTGACGTCCGGCAGGTCCTCGGCAGCATCGGCCAGCCCGACCGCCTCGCCGAGCTGGGCCGGCAGGCCCTCGACGGCGCTGAGGAAGTCGGTCGGGTCGGCCTCGGCGAGGGTCGCCGGGTCGTCGAGTTTCAGAGCCTCCGGTGTCGTGGCGGGGGTGGCCGTCAAGGCTTGATTGCCTCGTCGACCAGCATGTGAGGGATGTCGTTCACGACGGGGTACTGGTACTTGCACTCCCCGATGCAGGCGATGACCTTGTCAGCCTCCCGGTACTCGACCTGCCCCCTGCAGTTCGGGCAGACGAGGATCTTCAGCAGCTCCTGATCAACCATCGTTCACACTCCGCTCTCTGTGGATCTCCGTCGCCATGTGGAACGTGAACATCTTGTCGGCCTGGATCCGGACGTAGCGGGGCCCAGCGTCGAGGAACTGCTCCCATTCCGGGCCGTAGCGGGGGACGTAGATGTCCAGAAGGGTCTGGCGGAAACCGGGGTCGGCGATGTCGACGGGGGCCGCTCGCCCGTGGACCGTGACGCAGAACTCCTCGCCGGGAAGGTGCGTCGCGCTCACGTGGGGCCGAGCCCGGAGGTGGCGCAGGCGAGTGGAGTCCGGCGACGAGCCGAAGTGGAAGGCCCCCCGGTAGAAGATGCCGTCGACGGGGCCGGTCAGCGGGCGACCGTCGGCGGTCGTCGTTGCGACGACGAGCAGGCACATCCCCTGCAGCCGTTCGACGAGGTCGGCGGCAGGCACCCGGCGTTCCTCGGTGATGATGCTGCGCAGGTGTGGCCCGCCGGCGGCGTGGCTGCGGTCCAGCAGGTCCTGGAGGGCGGCGATGTCCTCGGGGGTCTCGTGCACGTGGGGGCCGTGGGTCGCGGCAGGCTACGGAGCGGAGATCCGGGCGAGCAGCTCCGCCGTCTTGGACTCGCCCAGCTCCGCCGTCGTCGCCTCGACGTTGAGTCGCAGCAACGGCTCGGTGTTGGAGGGCCGCGCGTTGAACCACCAGTCGGGATAGTCGACGGTCAGGCCGTCCAGCCAGTCGATCTTGCCGTCGGCGTAGGCCTCGGCGAGCTCCTTCAGCTTGGCGACCGGGTCGGCGACCTCGGTGTTGCGCTCCCCCGAGTCCCAGTACCGCTGGTAGGGCGCCAGGATCTCCGACAGCGTCTTGCCCTCGGTGGACAGGGCCTCGAGGACGAACATGCTGGCGATCATCCCCGAGTCGGCCCGGAAGTTGTCCCGGAAGTAGTAGTGACCGGAGTGCTCGCCCCCGAACGCGGCGCCCGTCTCGGCCATGACCTGCTTGATGAACGAGTGGCCCACCCGCGACCGGATGGGCTTGCCGCCGTTGGCGATGATGGTCTCTGGCACGACCCGGGAGCAGATGAGGTTGTAGACGATCGGGGCACCGGGGTTCCGGGCGAGGATCGCCGCCGCGACCTGGGCGGTCGTGAGGCTGCCCGAGACCGGCTCGGCCTTCTCGTCGACCAGGAAGACCCGGTCGGCATCGCCGTCGAAGGCAAGACCCACGTCGGCCTTCTCCTCCAGGACGCTGTCGCGGAGGGTGGCAAGGTTCTCGATCTGGATCGGATCGGCGGGGTGGTTCGGGAACGTCCCGTCGAGTTCGAAGAAGAGGGGGACAACACGGAGCGGCAGCCGGCCGAACAGCGGGGGGATCATCTTGCCCGCCATGCCGTTGGCAGCGTCGACCGCGACCGTGAGCGGGGTGATGACACCAGCCTTCACGAATGACAGGACGTGGGTGGCGAACTCGTCCACGATGTCGTAGGTGGTGACCGTCCCCTTCGTCGGGGCGGGCGGCAGGTCGGCCTCGGCCCCCGCCCTGACTTGCGCAAGCCCGGTGTCCTGGCCGATGGGGGCAGCGCCGGCGAGGCACATCTTCACGCCGTTGTAGCGGGGAGGGTTGTGCGACGCCGTGAACATGGCGCCGGGGGCATCGAACTTGCCCGACGCGAAGTAGAGGGCGTCGCTGGAGACCTCGCCGACGTCGACGACATCGGTGCCCTGGTCGGTGACCCCTTCGATGAACGCTGCGGCCAGCGGCGGCGAGGAGACCCGCATGTCCCGCCCGACAATGACCGTCGGGGCCTGCACGAAGGCAGCGAACCCGGTGCCGAGGCGCCGGGCGATCTCTTCGTTGATGTCGTCCGGGTACACGCCCCGGACGTCGTACGCCTTGAAGATGCGGGAGAGGTCCACGCGCGGCACTTTACCCGGCCGCGGGCGCCGGGTGCGGCGTCCACGCCGAAATTTGAGCAAGTGTTGACATGGTCTGGATAATAGTTCTCTGGAAGAAGGGATTCGAATTGGAAACGATCGACCTCGCCAAGCTGCTCAGGTCTCATGGACTCCGCGTCACGCCGCAGCGGCTCGCCATCATGGCGACGCTGCAGGCGACCCCGGAACACCTGAGCGCCGAGGAGGTGTTCGAGGAGATTCGAGAGAAGATGCCAAACGTCTCGCTCGCCACTGTCTACAAGGCACTCGGCGAGTTGCGACGCGTCGGACAGGTCCGGGCACTGCCGGTCTGGGGCCGGGTTCGCTACGACCTCGTGGCCCGAGGCCCCCACCACCACCTGGTCTGCGAGCACTGCCACCGGGTGGTGGACCTGGACCCGGCCGGTCCGGCCGGGACTGAAGTGCCCAAAAACCTCGAAATACCGAAGAAACAGGTGCAAGGCTTTGAAATTTTGACTGCCGAGGTAATTTTCAGGAGTATCTGCCCCGACTGCCGGAAGCACGCAACCACCGAAGAGGTATCGGCGTCGAATGAAAACGCAGAGCCGGAAACCTCTGCCTGAGCGCCAGCGAGGACGACGTGACAAACGAAGAGCATCCATCGAGGAAGACAACGAAGACCACCAAGGCGCTGGCATCCAAGCTGGCCTCCCTTGAGTTGGAGGCGCGCTGGCAGGACCTTGCGGAGTGCAAGGGCATGGACCCGACGCTGTTCTTCGGCCCTGAGCACGCCGAGACCGTCAAGGAGAAGCGCGACCGGGAGGACGCCGCCAAGGCCGTCTGCAACCGGTGCCCCGTGCGCACGGAGTGCCTGGAGTACGCCCTCGAAGCCCGTGAGGCCTACGGCATCTGGGGCGGCATGACCGAGTTGGAGCGTCGGGCACTGCTGCGTCGGCGAGCGAGCTGAGCAGGCTTCGACCCACGGGCCGGGGGCGCAGAGGGGTCCTCGGCCTCGTGGGCGTCATCGCGTGCCTCGCCGCCGGGTGCGGCGGCGGCAAGGTGTCGACGGCGCCGGCGGACTTCAACACCTGGAAGAGCTACGACCAGCCCACGTTCAGCGCGAAGTTTCCGAGCACCCCGAAGCCAGAGACCCAGCACATCTCCCAGTCGAACCTCAACGTCGACGTCGTCATCTACAAGGCTGATCTCGGGACGGACCACTACGCCGTCAGCACCATCGCCTATCCAGACACCGTGGACCTCAGCAATCCGGCGGACAACCTGAACCGGGCCATCAGCGGCGCGCTGGGGACCGGGGGCCTCAAGAACCCCCGCGTGGTCAAGCAGAACTCGGCCACGGTCGGCGGCAATCCCGCTATGGAGGTCGAGGCAAAGGCCGACAACGCCTACCTGTTCCTCGAGGCGATCCTGAAGGGCCACACCCTGTTCCAGGTGTTGACAACCAATGACAACCCCTCCCCGCCGGCGTCGGCCCAGGCCTTCATCGACAGCCTGACCATCAAGTAACGAGGCGCCGGCCGCCGATACGATTGGCAGTGTGCGCTTCTACGACACGCTCACCAGGACCGTCCGGGACTTCACCCCGCACGACGCCGGGCAGGTGACCATGTACACCTGCGGCCCCACCGTGTACCGGCCGGTGCACATCGGCAACCTGCGGACGTTCATCGCCGCCGACCTCCTGCGCCGCGCCCTGGAGCTGGAGGGCATGGCCGTCCGCAAGGTGATGAACATCACCGACGTCGGGCACATGACCGACGACTCCCAGGAACAGGGGGGCGTGGACAAGATGCAGCTCGCCGCCGAGGACGAAGGCCTGTCGCCGGCCGAGATCGCCGAGAAGTACACGGCAAGCTTCCACAGCGACACCGATGCGGTCAACATCCTGCCCGCTGCGGCGTACCCGCGGGCCACGGAGCACATCGCCGAGATGGTCTCCCTCACGCAGACCCTCGTCCGGCGGGGTCACGCCTACGAGGTGGACGGGATGGTCTACTTCGACGTCGACTCGTTCCCCGCCTACGGCAGGCTCTCCCACAACTCGGTGGACCGGCTTGCCGCCGGGCATCGCACCGAGCAGGTCGATCCCAAGAAGAAGCGCCACTACGACTTCACCCTCTGGCGGGCAGCCGGCCCCCGCCGGCAGATGCGATGGCCCAGCCCCTGGGGCGACGGGTACCCCGGCTGGCACGTCGAGTGCTCGGCGATGAGCTTGCGCCACCTCGGCGAGCACGTGGACGTCCACACCGGTGGGGCGGACCTCATCTTCCCCCACCACGAGGACGAGATCGCCCAGTCCGAGGGCGCCACCGGCCACCAGGTGGTGGGGGCCTGGTCGCATGCCCACCACCTGTTGTCGGAGGGAAGGAAGATGGCCAAGTCGGCAGGCAACTTCTACCGCCTCGCCGACCTCGTCGAGCGGGGGGCCGATCCCCTGGCGTTCCGCTACCTGGCATTGCAGACGCGCTACCGGGAGCCGACCAACTTCACGTGGGACGCCCTCGAGGCGGCAGGCCGGGGCCTGGGGCGGTACCGCCGGCAGATGGCCGAATGGTTCGCCGGGCCGGTCCCGGTCACCTCGGAGGCGGCGGCGGACCTGGACCGGCGGTTCCGGGCGGCGGTGGCCGACGACCTCAACACCCCCCGGGCCTTGACGGTGGTGGCCGAACTCGCCGCGGCGGCAATCGAACCGGGTGAGAAGTACCAGCTGCTGGCGGCGTGGGACCGCTTCCTGGGCCTGGACCTCGACCGCGAGGTCACCGCCCGGGGCCAGCTGCCGCCAGGGGCCGCCGAGAAGATCGAGGCCCGGGAGCGGGCCCGGGCGGGCCGGGACTGGGGGCAGGCGGACCGGATCCGGGTGGAGCTTGCGGCGCTGGGGGTGGAGGTCATCGACACCCCCGAGGGCACCCGGTGGCTGGTGTCCCACTGATTCCGCCGGGACGAGGAAAACCCTAGGGGGTCCAGGGGGGAGTAGCAGCCGCCCGGAGCGAAGCGGAGGGCGATGAGCTGCGAATCCCCCCCTGGGTCGTCGAACACTCCGCAGGAGTGGGCGACGACTGGAAAAACAAGGGGGGTCCAGGGGGGAGTAGCAGCCGCCCGGAGCGAAGCGGAGGGCGATGAGCTGCGAATCCCCCCCTGGGTCGTCGAACACTCCGCAGAAGTGGGCGACGACTGGAAAACTAGGGCGCCTCGTCGGGGAGGTCCTTGCCGATGTACCGGGTGCGGACCCGGCCCCCCTCCCGCCAGTAGGCGTACCAGTAGGGCCCGTGGGGGCAGCGGGTGCAGCCGGGCTTGCCGCAGCGGACCGACTGCAGCCGGTAGCCGACCTTTCCCGGCCCGGTGCCGATGGTCTCCCCCGCCGCCAGCGGCAGGTCACCCCGCTGGACGAGGAGGCCCCGGACGAAGATCAGCAGCCGGCGCAGGTCGTACTCGTCGAGGGTCCGGATCTCCCGGATGAGGCCCCGGTCGATGGTCATCGCTCGATGGTCATCGCTCAGCCGGCATCGCCGGGGCCGTCAGATCGAGACGTCCGCCTGGAAGATCTCGTCCTCGATGAGCCGGCGGTCCAGGGTGGCGCGGTGATCCTCGACCTCCCAGCCCCGAGGGGGCCGGAAACGGTCGGTGTGATGGGAGCAGAGGTCGTAGCTGGCAGGATCCGGTGGGTCCGGCAGCTCGTGGAGCCAGACCCGCCGGGTGGCGTAGTCGAAGGCCAGCGTGGCTGCCGCGGCGCTGGGGCATCCCGCATGGGAGCAGGGCCGGGGTCCCCCTGGCGTGGGGAGCGACCGGGGAAGCTGTTCTAGGAACGCCATCGTGCACGACCTTAAGTTACCGGGCTGTGGTTTTCAAGAAATGTACCCGATCCGGGGTTGGATTTCACGCCCATCTTACCCATGGAAGGCGTTGCCTAAGAGGCTTTTGTGATTTGCCCTCTTGCTTCCCCGTGGGCCCCCATTGGGCCCCCGGTGGGCGGCCGCCGGAGGGCCAGGCCCGACCAGCAGCGACCCGCGGGTACAACAAGAAGGAACGCCCGCCTGGGCGCTCCCACGATGGTCTGGCTCGGTTGACTTAGGGAAAACGAAGTGTTCCGCAGTAACCCTTGGGTTGCCCCTCCGGTTTCTGCGGAACTCGATTATCCTAGCACGGCGCCGGATGGGCGCGCAAGATCCAGGACCAACTTTTTTCAGATTGCTGGGTTCACAGCGTCTGGGGGCTCGCTCGGTCGGGGTCGATGCCGTAACGCTCGATCGCCTCGGCCACCACCTCGGGCTTCACGTCGCCGGACGCGGCAAGCGCGTGGAGCGTGGCCACGACGATGTGCTCGGCGTCCACCTCGAAGTGCCGGCGGAGGTTCTCCCGGGTGTCGCTGCGGCCGAAGCCGTCGGTCCCGAGGGCCACGTACGGGGCATGGACGAACCGCCCGATGAGGTCAGGCACCGCCTTCACCCAGTCGCTGGCGGCAACCACCGGGCCCTCCGCCCCCTCCAGCTTGGCGGTCACGTACGGCACCCTCGGCGGCTCGGTGGGGTGCAGGCGGTTCCAGCGCTCGGCGTCGAGGCCGTCCTCCCGCAGCAGCTTGTAGCTGGTCACGCTCCAGACGTCGGCGGCCACGTCGTGGTCCTTGGCCAGCAGCTCCTGCGCCCGCAGCACCTGGGTCGCCAGGATCGAGCCCGACCCGAGGAGCTGCGCACGGTGGCGGGGCTCTCCGTCACCCTTTTCAGCGGTGGGAGCGGGGGCGGCGCGGAGCAAGTACATCCCGGCGAGGATCCCTGGGTCGGAGCCGGCCGGCTTGGCGGGCATCACGTAGTTTTCGTTGTAGAGGGTCAGGTAGTAGAAGATGTCCTCGCCCGCGGCGCCCGGGCCACCGATCATGCGCCGGAGCCCGTCGTGCACAATGGCGGCCGTCTCGTAGGCGAACGCCGGATCGTAGGCCTTGCAGTTGGGAACCGGTGCGGCGAGCAGGTGGGACTGGCCGTCCTCGTGCTGGAGGCCCTCGCCGTTCAGGGTCGTCCGGCCCGCGGTGCAGCCGAGGAGGAACCCCTTCCCCCTGGCGTCGCCAAAGGCCCAGATCAGGTCACCGACACGCTGGAAGCCGAACATCGAGTAGAAGAGGAAGAAGGGCACCATGTGCACGCCGTGGGTGGCGTAGGACGTGCCCGCCGCGGTCGTCGACGCCATCGAGCCCGCCTCGGTGATCCCCTCCTCGAGGATCTGGCCGGTGCGGGCCTCGGTGTACGAGAGCAGCATGTTGGCGTCCACCGGCTCGTAGCGCTGGCCCATCGGCGAGTAGATCTTGAAGTCCTTGAACAGCGACTCCATCCCGAAGGTGCGGGCCTCGTCGGGGATGATTGGCACGACGTGGGGGCCGACTTCCCGGTCCCGCATCAGGTCCCGCAGGAGCCGGACGAAGGCCATGGTCGTCGAGACTTCCTGGCCCCGGTCGACCGTCCCGCCGTCGAATGCCTCGTAGACCTTGTGGTCGGGCAGGGTGATCATCTTCGGGCGCACCCGGCGCTCCGGCACGAATCCGCCAAGCGCCCGGCGCTGGTCCCGGAGGTACTGGATCTCGTCGGAGTCGTCAGGCGGGCGATAGAACGGCAGCTCCTCGCCGGAGATCTTCTTCGTGGGGATCTCGACCTGGAGCCGCTCGGCGAACCGGCGTAGCTCCTCCTCGGTCATCTTCTTGATCTGGTGGGTGGCGTTGCGAGCCTCGAACTCGGGGCCAAGGGCCCACCCCTTGACCGTCTTCGCCAGGATCACCGTGGGGGCGTCGCGGGCCTCGGAGGCCACCTTGTAGGCGGCGTAGACCTTGCGGTAGTCGTGGCCCCCGCGGCGCAGCCGCCAGAGCTGGTCGTCGGTCAGGTGGGCGACCATCTGCTTGAGGCGTGGGTCGGGACCGAAGAACCGCTCCCGGATGTAGGCGCCCGGCTGCACCGAGTAGCTCTGGAATTCACCGTCGAGCGTCGTGTTCATCTGGTTGACGAGGGCACCCTCGGCGTCGCGGGCGAGCAGGTCGTCCCACTCCCGGCCCCAGATGACCTTGATGACCTGCCATCCGGCACCACGGAAGAGCGACTCGAGCTCCTGGATGATCTTGCCGTTGCCCCGCACCGGGCCGTCGAGGCGCTGGAGGTTGCAGTTGACGACGAAGGTCAGGTTGTCGAGACCCTCGTGGGCGGCGAGGTGCAGCGCCCCGACGCTCTCGGGTTCGTCCATCTCGCCGTCGCCGAGGAAGGCCCACACCCGCTGCTCGGACGTGTCCTTCATGCCCCGGTGCAGCAGGTAGCGGTTGAACCGGGCCTGGTAGATGGCGTTCAGAGGTGAGAGCCCCATGGACACCGTGGGGAACTCCCAGAATTCGGGCATGAGCCTCGGGTGTGGGTACGAGGAGAGGCCCGGCAGGAGTGCTTCCTGACGGAATCGATCGA
>DASPZW010000184.1:0-13139 GCA_035636055.1 Actinomycetota bacterium | reverse complement strand
GCTGCTGGCGTCGTGGCTGCTGGCGTCGTGGCTGTCGTCCCCGCCGGAGTCCGCTGTGGCGTTGTCGTCATCGTCGCCCTCGTCGCTGTCGTCCTTGTCGGCCTGGGCGCTCTGTCCGGTGGATGCCGCCGTGAGGTCGGGGTTGGTGGAGGTCGCCTGGCCCTTGTCGCCCTTGCGATGGGTGCCGGCACCCGTCGAATCGGCGGATTGGGCGGCCAGGATGTCGCCCACCACGCTCGGCACGACGGTGACCAGCGTGGTGGTCACCGTTGGGGTCGAGGGCGCAACCGACGGCAGGGCCACCGGTACGGTGACGACCGGCAGGTGCACAGCCGGAACGGTGACCGCCACGACCTTGGAGGCGGGGGATGCCGTTCCCGCAGCCGGCTTGGGGGCCGCGACGAGCTTGGTGTCGGAGGGCTTGGCGACCTGGGGCTGGGACGCGGCGGCTACCTGTTCGGCGATCTGAACGGGTGCGGCCGGCGACGTGGCGATCGAGGCGGGTGCGGTGTTCTGGAGCTTCGGCGCCGGGGCGGCCGGGACCACCTTGACGGTCGGGGCGCCTGCGCTGCCCGAGGTGGGAGAGAGTGCATTCTGGAGCTTCCAATTGATCGCCAGCATGGTCGCAATGACGAGGCCGGCCATCAGGACGGCGGCGCTCGCGATGAAGGTCCTGCCGTCGCCTGCGTGTCGCATGTAGTGTTGTACCTGCCCTTTTGCCGGATCGGCCCGCCTCGACACGCTCGGGGCGGGGCATGGCCCCTGCTGGTCAGAAGTAACTAGTACCTGTGCTCCTAAGCGTCGGCGGGAACGCGCCGCGCCTTTAGGGGATCGGCTGAAAAAAACTTCACCCCCAAGTCAGTCAGGGGGCCCTTGGCCAGTACCCTTTTTGGCCGCTCGAACGCTACTCTTAACGTTCGGTACCTTGGGTAGCAACCTTGACCGATTCGGGGCGAAGAGCATTGCCCGCTCAGCGTCACGGGGGACGAAAGACATGAGCGAGGACATCGCAGCCGACTACGTCATGGACCTGGACCGCACCCGTGAACAGCTCCTGGTGTTCGCCCGCGAAGTCGGCGAGGCCTACCGGCGGGAGCGCCGTCAGAAGGCCACGCTCGACCGCCTCGTCGAGGAACGCCGCGCCGTCGACTACTCCATGGTGCAGACGCTGGCGTTCATGGTGGATGCCAAGGATGCATATACCGGTTCCCACCTCGAGCGGTGCCGCACCTACGGGCTGGCGCTGGCCGAGGCCGTCGATGCCGACATGGTCTCCCCCGAACTCGAGTACGGGTTTCTGCTGCACGACGTCGGCAAGGTCGTCGTTCCCGAGGCCATCCTGGACAAGCGGGGTCCCCTGACCCGTGACGAGGAGGGGGTCATGCGCACGCACGTCTCCGTCGGCCTGAAGATCGTGTCGCCGCTCAAGTTCCTCACCCACGAGGCCCTCGACGTCATCCGCTGCCATCACGAGTGGTTCAACGGCGAGGGGTACCCGGAAGGCCTGCGCCACGCCTCCATCCCGGTGTCCGCCCGCGTGTTCTCGGTGGTGGATGCCTTTGACGCCATGACGACCGACCGGCCCTACCGTAACGCCCTGCCGCCCGACCTCGCCCTCGAACGATTGGCCGCGGGGGCGGGCAAGCAGTTCGACCCTGACGTGGTCGAGGTCTTCACCGGGCTGGCGCATCTCCTGCCGGTCCCCGAGATCCAGATCGCCTGACCGCGGGCCCGGTCGGCGCCGGGCCTCAAGTTTTCGCAAGCAGGTGCTACCGTCTGCCTTGATCGAGACGGAGGGCCGCGCTGGACGTCAGGCTGACTGAGGGCCCCGAGGCCTTCGCACTTCCCGAGTGGCCGGTACTGCTGGAACGTGACCCCTACCGCCACATCTTCGCCACCCCCCAGTGGAGCCGCGTCTGGTGGGAGGAGTTCGGCGCCGAGCGCCGGCTGCTGGTCCTCACCTTCTGCGACACACGTTCCGGCGAGCCGGTTGGTCTGGCACCCATGGTGCTCGATCCGGAGGCGGCCGTCCTCAGCCTCCTCGGTGGCGACGACCTCACGGACTACATGGGACCGATCTCGGTGGGCCACGACGCCCAGCGGGACATCGCCGACGCCCTGCTCACGACGGCCCTCGAGCGCATGCCGGGCTGGTGCACCTTCGACGCCCGCTGCCTGCCGGTGCCCTTCGGGTTCGCCGAATGGCTGGTCGAGGCCGCAGACCGGCGGCATCTGCCCTTCGAGATGGACGAACACGAGATGACCGCGGTGCTCGCCCTGCCCGACTCCTTCGAGAGCTACCTGGACCAACTGGGCCGCAGACGCCGCCACGAACTGCGTCGCAAGCTCCGGCGCTTCGAGGAGGCGGCCCCGGACGCCCGCCTCACGACGGCCACGCACGAGACCCTCGAGGCAGACCTCGAGGACTTCTTCGCCATGCACCGGGGCAGCGAGGGGGAGAAGGGCAAGTTCATGGGGTCTGAGCGCGCCGGCTTCTTCGCCCGCATCGCTCGGACCTTCGAGCCCCTGGGCCTGCTGTCGCTCGACTTCCTCGAGGTCGAGGGCGTCCGGGTGGCCTCGACGTTCTCGTTCAGGTACTCGGGGACGCTCTACCTGTACAACTCGGCGTTCGAGGCCAGCGCAGCCGCCATGTCGCCGGGCATCATGATCGTGGTGCTCCTGATCCGTCGCTGCATCGAGGAGCGGATGCGGCGCTTCGATTTCCTCCGGGGGACCGAGCGCTACAAGTTCGACCTCGGTGCCGAGCGCCTGCCGCTCCACGCGGTGCGGATCACCCGCCCGGAGGGTGCCCAAGGCCCCTGTGGGTAGGATGTTGTTTGGCGCCTGACTAGTTTGGGCGTTGGATAACATGGTTTCCCTTACCAGCCACCGTTCATACGGGAGGGTGCCCTGGCCATTCGGGATGCATCCGTCGTCGCCCTCCCGCACCGCGCGCTCCGCCGGGTTGCCATGCTCGTGGTCCACTCGAACCCGGTCATCGAACCGGGGGTGGGCGATGCGGGCGGCATGACCGTCTACGTCCGTGAGATGGCGCGCGCCCTGGCGGCCCGGGGGCTCGAGGTCGACCTCTACACCCGGCGCGATGCCGCAGCGACGCCGGCGGCTTCCACCCTCTTCCCGGGTGTCGTCGTGCGGCAGATCCCCGCCGGCGCCCCTGGGCTCTCGAAGGAGGAGATCCCCGCCTACCTGCCGGAACTCACGGCCAACCTCCTGCGTGAGGTCGAGGCGCAGGGCCTGCGCTACGACCTCATCCACAGCCACTACTGGCTCTCGGGGAGGGTGGCGTCGATCCTGTCGTCCCGCTGGGGCATCCCATTCGTCCACACGTTCCACACGCTCGGCCGGGTCAAGAACGAGGGTCGGGCCCACGGCGAGCCCATCGAGCCGGACAGCCGGCTGCGAGGCGAGGCCCGGGTGATCGCCGAGGCGAATGCCATCGTCGCCTCCGCCCCCGACGAACGGGAGTGGCTCGTCGACCTCTACGCCGCCCACCCCGAACGCATCCACGTCATCGCCCCCGGTGTCGACCACGCCGTATTCCGGCCGGGCGACCGCGAGGAAGCCAAGGAGCGCCTCGGGCTCGCGGGCAGGCGGGTCCTCCTGTTCGTCGGGCGCCTGCAGCCGCTCAAGGGAGCGGACACCGCCATCGAGGCCCTGGGGCACCTTGTCGCCTGGGGGCGCCTGGCGCGCGACGGGGCACGCCTCGTCATCGTCGGCGGCGCGAGCGGCCTCGCTGGGGCGGCCGAGCCCTCCCGCCTCCAGCGGCTTGCCGCCGACCTCGGCCTCGCCGACGCGGTTGTGTTCGTGGCGGCCCAGCCCCACGGTGAGCTGCTGGGCTACTACCAGGCGGCCGACGTCTGCCTCGTCCCGTCCCACGCCGAGTCGTTCGGGCTCGTCGCCCTGGAGGCCCAGGCCTGCGGCACGCCCGTGGTGGGCGCGGCGGTCGGGGGGCTGCGCTCGATCGTCCGCCACGGCCAGACCGGCTTCCTGGTCCAGCCGGGCGCCAGCGCCGCCTTCGCCGAGCGGGTGTGGCGCATCCTGTCGGACCGGCCGCTCGCCACGAACATGGGCAGGCTCGCCGTCTGCTCGTCGTCCGAATTCTCCTGGGACCGCTCCGCCGAGGAGCTGTACGACCTCTATACCGATAGCGCTCGGGACTTCGCCGAAGCCCATCCAGAATCGGGCCACAGGCACCCGCAAGCGGGACCGCGAAGAAACTTCGGAGCCCGGGAAGAAATCTCCCCCGACACCCTTGACCCCCCCGGCGTCGGATAGGTATCTTGCCCCCTGTCCCAAGCGGTCGGCAGAGGTAGAAGAGCCGAAGCCACACCGCCGGGAGAGCTCTGGAAGGGCCATCAGGCAGACCCGGCGGTCGCCCGGTGGCGGAGGGAAAGGCCTTTCCCGACGCCTCGGCGATAGCTGGTCGACGCCGGTCCAGCAAGGGTCACTCTCTGGCAGGTGCGGCGAGGCTCGACGCCTCCATGGTCACTTGGGGCACTTAGGGCCCAAGGTGCTGAAGGGCCGGTGGTCGGAGTGTGTGGGGAAGTGCGCTCCGGCTGTCGTCCCCGAGTGCCTTGGGCCTTTAACTTTGCCCAGGTCCGGCCCCAAGGGGTTGCTACTCGGTGCAGTCGCCACGCTGAGTGACGGGCCCTCCCCGGCAAACGCCCTACCGGCATTCTCTGAGTAAGAACCGTTGCTCTACGACGTCTGGTACTCAAAGAACTTTCCGCCGGAACAAGAAGTCGGACGAAGCAGTCTCCCGATTCCTCCTGCGGCCATAGGCCGCCCACCCAGAGTGAGTAATTCTCCTCTCGTCGAAGGCTCCGAAGGAACGGGCCACGAGCCAGGGGGCGTGCTAACTTCTTCACGCCATGACTGCGACCGAAGCGCTTGAGCGAACCATCCCCGTCGGATTCCAGGGGGAGGCCGGGGCCTACAGCCAGCGGGCCGTGAAGCGGCTCTTCACCGGTGCGACGTCGGTGCCCTTTCACTCGGTGCACCGCGTCTTCGAGGCCGTCGAGATCGGGACCGTTGCCTACGGCGTCGTCCCCCTGGAGAACTCCCATGCCGGTTCGATCAACGAGAGCTACGACCTGCTGGTGCGCCACGGGGTGCAGATCGTCGCCGAGACCATCGTGCGGATCTCCCACTGCCTGCTCGCCCTGCCGGGAACGGCCCTGGACGAGGTGCGAACCGTCTACTCGCATGCCCAGGCCCTCGACCAGTCCTCGGAGTTCCTCGACTCCCTGCAAGTGGAGCGCATCGCCGTGCACGACACCGCAGGGGCGGCCAGGGTCCTCGCCGAGCGTAAGCAGCCCGCAGCCGCGGCGATCGCCTCCCTGGAGGCCGCCGAGCTCTACGGGCTCGTGGTGCTGGCCTCCGACATCGAGGACCGGGCCGACAACTCCACGAAGTTCGTGGCGATCGCCCGGGGGGGCTCCGACCGGTTCGGCCCGCCGGAGAAGACGTCGGTGGTCTTTGCCACCGCCGACATCCCGGGGGCCCTCTACCGGTGCCTCGGCGAGTTCGCAAACCGCCACCTCAACCTGTCGAAGCTGGAGCACCGGCCCTCGAGGGCCAAGGCTTGGCAGTCCAACTTCTACGTCGATTTCGACGCCCCCGTCCAGGACCCCGCCGCCCAGGAGGCCCTGCAGGCCGTCGCCGAGCTCACCTCGTTCCTGCGGGTGCTCGGCTCCTACCCGAAAGCCCGCTGATCCGAGTCCGGGTAGCGGCTTGCCTCGTCGCGGTCCTGGCCCTGGCGGGCGCGTGCACCGGCGGCCGGGCTGCGACCCCGCCACCCAAGCCCAGCGCGTCCCGGTCCGCCTCGCCCTCCCTGTCCCCGTCCCCCCCGGAGCCCGATCGCACGCGGCCCTTCGCAGGCAGGCTGCTCATCGCGGACCGCGGCAACAACCGCCTGCTGCTGGTGAACGCCGCCAAGCAGGTGCTGTGGGCCTATCCCTCGGCGAGCATGCCGCCGCCGCCCGGTGGCTTCTACTTCCCCGACGACGCCTTCTTCGTCCACCAGGGTACGGGGATCATCTCCAACCAGGAGGAGAACCACACGATCGTGCAGATCAGCTTTCCGACCGGCACCGTGGACTGGCAGTATGGGCACCCCCGCAAGCCGGGATCGGCCGCGGGTTTCCTGAACCAGCCCGACGACGCCTACCTGCTGAGCAACGGGGTCGTCGCTGTCGCCGACGCCTCGAACTGCCGCATCCTGCTCTTCGATCCGGCGCAGATCACGCCGTCCACCCAGCTCGGGACGACCCGCAACTGCACCCACAACCCGCCGGCCTCGTTCGCGTACCCCAACGGCGACACGCCCCTGGCGAACGGGAACATCCTGATCTCGGAAGCCAACGCCGCCTACGTCGACGAGGTCACCCAGACCAGGCAGCTTGTGTGGAGCGCCCACCTGCCCATCGCCTACCCCTCAGATCCCCAGCAGGTCGGCCCAGACCTGTACCTCGTCGCCGACTACGCCAGGCCGGGCGGCATCTACGAGTTCACCAGGGAGGGCCAGATCGTCTACGCCTACCACCCGCCGTCGGGGGAGGGGATGCTCGACCACCCGAGCCTCGCCGAGTTGCTCCCCAACGGCCTGCTGTGTACCAACGACGACTACCGCCACCGCGTGGTCATCATCGACCCGGCGACCGGCGCCATCGTCTGGCAGTACGGGACGACCGGCGTGAAGGGCACCGCGCCCGGGCTCCTCAACATTCCGGACGGGTTCGACGTCCTCGCCCCCGACGGGACCACCCCGACGCACCCGACCACCGGCTAGGGGGGTTCGGGGGGAGTAGCAGCCCCCACGAAGCGAGCCGCCCGGCGGCAGAGGCTGCGATCCCCCTGAGAACAACGTCAACTAACCTCTCGCAAGCGCCTCCAGGAACAGGCGCAGGTTGGCGGGCCGCTCCGCCATCCGGCGCATGAGGTAGGGATACCACTGGGCGCCGAACGGGATGTAGACGCGCACCTTGTAGCCCCCCTCCAGCAGTGCAGTCTGCAGGTCGCGGTGCACGCCGAACAGGAGTTGGAACTCGAAGCGGTCGATGGGGATGTCCTTGCGGTGGGCGAAGCGGATCGCCTCCTTGACCATGAGCTCGTCGTGCGTGCCGATGGCGGTGTACGGGTTGGCTGCCAGGAGGACGCCGAGCAGGCGCCGGAACGAGTCTCTGGTCTTCCAGGGGCCGTAGGCGATGTCCTTCGGTTCCTGGTAGGCCCCCTTGACCAAACGGATGGCCGGCTGCAGGCCGGCGAGCGCCTCGACGTCCGCCTGGGTGCGCTTGAGGTAGGCCTGGAGGCACAGGACCGGGTGGTCGAACTCCTCCCGGATCATCCCGTAGGCCTCGATGGTCTGGTCGACGTGGTCGTGGCCCTCCATGTCGATCGCCACCCGGGTGCGGGCGAGGGTTGCGGTGGCGCAGATCTGGCGGAGCCTCGAGACCGCCCCGCCGAACGGGACGTCGAGGCCAAGTTGGCTCAGCTTGACCGACACGTGGGCGTCGATCCCGCTGCTGCCGATGGCCTCGAGGCTGGCGACGTAGGCCGCGGCCGCCGCATCGGCCTGGGCATCGGTGGTGACGTGCTCGCCCAGGTACTGCAGCACGGCCCCCATCCCCTGGGTGTTGGCGTCCGCCGCGGCCCGCAGCCCGTCGGCCAGGGTCTCCCCGGCGACGAACCGGTCCACCACCGGCCGGGTCAGCGAGGCGGTCTCGACGAGGTGCCGGAGATGCTCGTTGCCGGCGAGGCGCAGGAGCAGGGCGTTGGGCATGGTCCGATCGTAGCGCCTCAGTGCACCTTCGCATTAATTCCGACGCATGTCCGCGCGGGCTCTCTGCGATCCTCGCAGGGCGCCGTTTTCGTCGGCATGAACCGTCCCCGGAGCCGGTGACCCGGCTCCTGGACGGCTCTCCTGCGAGCGACGCCCGGGTTTCCCCGGGCGGCCCGGTGCCAGGCAGGACCTGCGCTCGTCGAAGAGGTGGCGGGTCACACACGTGCTGGGGGTCTCCCAGCCCGACGGTGCGTGACGCGTGCGGTCGCACGCGTGGACCCGCCGCCCCGGGCGGCGATGTTTCGGGCACCGACCAGATCCCGGTGCCCGGCAAACCCGCGGTGCGGGCAGGAAACAGACGTCCCTTCGGCTTGGGGGCCGCCCTGTGACATTCCGGGCAGGTGGACGACGTCCCCCGCTCGTCCACCTGCACCATCCTGATCCCCGCCACCTCGGCCTTGTCGGAGAGGCAGGCCAGCAGGTGGGTGCGCCGCCAGTTGTGCAGCCGCAGGTTCTGGTGGCGGCCGCAGTCCCTGGTCGTGATGCCCTTGGGGTCCCCGACCACCACGGTGGCAACCTTGCGCTCCACCAGCCAGGCCACCACCGACCTGGCTGCCTCGTGGTGGGCCTGGCGCACCCTGCGGCGGTGGCGGGCCTCGGCCCTGCGCCGGGATGCCCGGTGGCGTCGCCAGCGGCGGCTTCCCCTCTGGCCCTTCGAGGGAGCCCTGCCTGCCGCCTTCTGGGAGCGGCGCTTGGTGTCCTCGAGGTGCAGGCGATCCTCGGAGCGGACCGCACGGCCCGACACCAGGAGGCCCTCGTCACCGGTCACGACGGCGAAGGGGTGGATGATGCCGAGGTCGATGCCGGCGATCACCATGGGATCGAGGTCCCCGGCTGCCACGGCCACCTCGGCCGTCACGTCGAGGTAGAGCCGGCCCGCGTCGGCGACCAGGGTGAGCGAGCGGATGGACTCGGAGGCGTAGGGGACCTCCCTCCCGAGGCGCACCCACAGCCCGGAGCACCCTTGGCCACGCCCAGGCGGACCCGGGAGCCATCGAGAGCGAAGCATCCGAATCGGAACCGCACCGGGACCAATCCCCGCTTACGGCGGGGGAAGCCGGCCCTCCGCCCATGCTTCTGGCGCTTGGCTGCCTCGAAGAGACGGAGCGTGCGAACGGCCCCGCCTGGTCCAGCGACGAAGCGAAGGCAGAAGGCGATGGAGTAGTTCTTAAGGACCGCCTCGGCGCAGTGCCGGGAGAGTTCCCCGAAGGTCCTGCCCGTCAGTGCCCTGCACAGAGCCGAAAAGTTGGCCACCTGGGGGCGGCCCGACTCACGCAGCTGGCGGTTGTTGTCGATCACCCAGGCCCACACGTCCCCTGCGGAGCGCAGGAGGCCGTAACAGCGACGGCGCTGCGCCGCAGTGGTGCGCAAGGCGACCCTGGCGGTGCGGCGAACGGTGTGAGCACAACACATGTTCGTAAAGATAGCGAGGGGTGCCGACAAGAAAAGGCCGGTTTTCGGGACCCCGCGAACAAAGTTCTCCACCAACGCGGCGACGGGTAGCCCAGGACGTCCGGCCAAAACGCCATCAGGCTGATCCGGATCAATCCTATGGATGTAAATGAATGCGAGGCAGCTCTCAGGCCTGCGCCGCAGCCCCCGGCCCGACCTCGAAGGCCACATCGTCGGCATGCAGTACCTCGCCGCACGCCGCGCAATGGGCTTCGCTGTGGGTCACCTCTCCGCAGGTGCGGTGCCGGAGGAGCACCGGCGGACCGGCGTCGCCCGCGGTCCAGCGGTCACCCCAGGCGGTCATTGCAAGCAGGACGTCGCAGAGTTCGTATCCCTTCTGGGTGAGGGTGTACTCGTAGCGGGGCGGTCGCTGCGAGTAGGCGCGCCGCTCGAGGATCCCGGATGCCTCGAGCCACTTCAGGCGCTCGGCGAGCACCTTGCGCGAGATGCCGAGGTCGCGCTGCATCTCGTCGAAGTGGGTGATGCCGACCAGGGCGTCCCGGATGATGAGCGGTGACCAGGGCTCGCCGGCAACGTCGAGCGTCCGGGCGATCGAGCACGCCATGTCGCCGAACCGGGTCCGCTGCATGGCCCTATCGTAGCAGGGGGGGTTCCCTGAAGGAACGATCTCTGCTACTGTAAGTTCCCCGAAGGAACTTGAAAGGAGGCCGACGCATGAACCTTCCGCCAGTCGTTGAACCCGCCGAGTGGCAGGCCGCGAGGGATGCCCTGCTGGTCGAGGAGAAGGAGGCGACCCGTGCGCTGGACGCGCTCGCCGCCAAGCGGCGCAGGTTGCCCATGGTGCGCATCGACAAGTCCTACGTCTTCGACGGCCACGGCGGCCCGGCAACGCTGCTCGACCTCTTCGACGGGCGGCGCCAGTTGATCGTCTACCACTTCATGTTGGGTCCTGGTGCGTCGCCCTGCGAGGGCTGCTCGTCGTTCACCGACAACATCGGGCACCTCGCCCACCTGCACGCCCGCGACACGTCCTTCGTGTTGGTGTCCCGGGCTCCGCTGGCCGAGATCGCACTCCTCAAGCAGCGCATGGGCTGGACCGTCCCCTGGTACTCGTCGTTCGGCAGCGACTTCAACTACGACTTCGGCGTCAGCACCGACGAGGGCGAGATGTTCGGCCTCAGCGTCTTCCTGCGCGACGGTGACCGCGTCTTCCGCAACTACTTCACGACCGCCCGCGGCGCCGACCGGCTCCGGGGCGATTTCAATCTCCTCGACCTGACGCCGCTTGGCCGGCAGGAGACGTGGGAGGACTCGCCGCAGGGGTGGCCGCAGACCCCGCCCTACCAGTGGTGGCGCCTCCACGACGAGTACGACAATCCCGTGTGACCGCGGCCCGGTCCCTATACTGCCCAGCGTGGACGACACGCTGGCAATCCTTGGCTGCGGCAAGCTCGGTGAGATCCTCGCCGCGGGGCTGATCGCCTCGGCCTGGCGCCGCCCCGACCAGATCATCGTCACGGCCCGCCGGTCCGAGCGCGCAGAGGAGCTGGCCGCCCGGTACGGCCTGCACGCCACGACCTCCAACGTCGAGGCCGCCCGCGAGGCCCGGGTCCTGGTGATCAGCACCAAGCCACAGGACGTCGGCGATCTGCTGGAGCAGATCGCCGACGAGGTGAGGCCGCACCACCTGATCCTCTCGGTGGCGGCAGCGATCTCGACGTCGTTCATCGAGAAGCGACTCGCCGCTGGTGTCCCCGTCGTCCGGGCCATGCCCAATGCCCCCTCGCAGGTGGGGGAGGGCATCGCAGGGATCAGCGCCGGCGCGCACGCCGGGCCGGAGCACCTCAAGGTCGCCGAGGACGTGCTGGGACACGTCGGCAAGGTCGTGACGGTGGGCGAGGCCTACATGGACGCCGTCACCGCCGTCTCGGGCTCGGGCCCTGCCTACTTCGCCCTGCTGGCGGAGGCGATGATCGACGCCGGCATCATGCTCGGCCTGCCGCGCACGACCTCGACGGACCTGGTGGTCCAGACCATGCTCGGCACCGCCCGGCTCCTCGGGGACCTCCACATGCACCCGGTGGAGCTCCGGGAGGCGGTGACCTCGCCGGGCGGGACGACGATCATGGCGATGCGCCAGCTCGAGATGGCCGGCGTCAGGGCGGCGATGCTGAACGCCATCCAGGCGGCGATGGAACGCTCCCGGGAACTCGCCGCCGGCCACGAGTAGATGTGGCTGATGTGAAGCGTGACAACTTTTTGTTGCTGCACAACGATTTCTTCACATGGTTCACATCGGTAACACCCGGTGACGGGGCCTGAGGGTACTTCAGGCGAGGGCGACCCCTGCGGCCTCCATGTCGGCGATGGCCCGGTCCCCGTCGCCCGGTTGCAGGTCCACGGCCCGGATGCCGGCACGGAGCACCGTCGGGGCGAAGCCCAGGGCTGCGGCGTCCAGGGCGGTCGCCTTGACGCAGTAGTCGGTGGCCAGGCCCGCCACCACCACCCGCCGGATCCCGGCCTCCCGCAGCAGCGCCTCCAGGCCTGTCGGCGCCTTCTCGCCGCTGACCGGGTCTGCCATGGTGAAGCCCGAGTAGCCGTCCTCCCCGCCCGTGCCCTTCCGGATCCGGAGCTCGGACGCCCCGGCGTCGAGGGCCGGGTGCAGCTCCGCGCCCCACGTCCCGCCGACACAGTGCACCGGCCAGACGCCGCCGCTCGTCGCGAAATGGGGGGTGTCGGCGGGGTGCCAGTCCTGGGTGAGGACCACCAGGGCACCGGCCTGCCGGGCAGCCGCGAGCTGGGCGTTCACGAAGGCCGGGACGTCTTCGCCCCCGCGCACGTAGAGGGAGCCCGCCGGGTCGGCGAAGTCGTTCTGGACGTCGACCACCACCAGAGCGGTCTCCGCGTCGTACGGAACCATGCGGCCAGGATAGGGCACGACCGTAGCGGGTTTCGTCGAGCCTACGCCTCGATCCCGGGCTGCAGGACGTCTTCAGCCACCTCCTGTGCCTCGCTGCCGGGGCCCTCCTCGTACCTCGGGCGGTGCGTGCGCCAGCGACGATGGACGTCCCGGGCACCGAGGCTGGCCAGGTCGGCAAGGACCTTGCCCCGGGGGGCGCCCCCCCGAACGAGCAGGCGGGCTGCCGCGCCGGAGACCCGGAGCGGGCTGAAGATCCGAAAGGGCCGCTGCTGGTGGAAGACCACGGCGTGGCCGGCCCTGAGGGTCCTGGGGCTGGCGGCGAGGCGGCGGAACAGCTCGACCATCACCGGCGACTGCACGCCGCCCCTCCCGAATTCCCTGGCCCACCAGTACATCTCCGCGGCGTCGTGGTCGCGCCAGTGCTGCCACCGAGCGAGCTGGTCGCCAAGGGTGTGGGTGTCGATGCCGTAGCACACGTACTCGGCGAGGCGCTCGGCCTGCCGGACCGCATCGGCGATGCCCTGCCCGGGAGCGGGGTCCTTGAAGTGCCCAGCATCGCCGACGAGCGCCCAGCCCGGCCCGGCCGACTGCCGGAAGAAGCCCTGCCACCGCGAGGCGAACTGGGGCGGGCCCGCCCGCACCGCACCCTTGAGGACCGACGCCAAGGGGAGGCACGTGGCAAGGGCATCGTCCAGGCCGCCGGGCTCCCGGAAGCGGCGGTGATCCCGCTTGTCGTAGTACGGCGCCACCATGAACAGGCCGTTGTCGGACGAGCACCCGATGAAGTAGGTCGACCCCTGGATATAGAAGTGCAGGACCCCGTGTGGCTCGACGCCCTCGTAGTAGCAGACGACGCCGGCCCGCTCGTTGTCGGTGACGCTGTAGCGGCGAGCGCCCACCAGCCTGGCGACCGTGGAGTTGCGGCCGTCGGCCCCGATGACGACC
>DASPZW010000183.1:0-5889 GCA_035636055.1 Actinomycetota bacterium | reverse complement strand
CCCGGGCGATGACCGTGGCGCACCAGGACCCGGCGGGGGGCCTCGTCGCCGCGCGGTTCGCCACCGAGGCCCTGGTCGAGCCGAGGCCCCTCGGGGTCCTCATGGCCACGCCCGTGCCCTCCGACGAGCTCGGGGACGCGGCCTGGGTGCTGCGCTACCTGCAGGAGCACCTTGCCGCGGTCCTCAGAAACGCCTGGAGGGAGGGGCTCTGCGCCCTGGCGGCGCGCCGTGGTGGATCGTGCACGAAGAACCAGGCCCGGGCCTGCCTCGACGCCACGCCGATGCGAGCGCCGGAGCCGATGCCTACCTGCTCGACCTCCCGGCCCACCGCCTCGGCGTGCTGGTGTCGGCGGTCGAGGAATCCGTCGATGCCTTGAAGGAGGCCCTGCCGCTGCGGGCGTCGGCGGGGTTCGAAGGTTAGTCCAAAATCGCGCGTATACGCGCGAAAAACGACTAACCATCCTAAGGGCCGGGCGCAATAATCGGGCATGCTCCGTTGCGGCAACTGTGGGGCCGAGGCGTCGGACTGGGCAGGGCGCTGTCCTAGCTGCCGTGCGAGCCTCGACGGGGCGGTCGTTGTCGAGGGACCGGCCCCGACCCCGGAGACTCCTGCTGGCCAAGGGTGGTCGGGATTGTCCACACAGGAAGGGGAGTCTTTCGACCACGCCACGGAGCCGGGCCGCTGGGGGGATCCGAAGAAGCTTGTTGCGGCGGGCCTGGTGCTGGTCGTGGCCCTCGGAGCCCTGGTGACCGCACTGGCCCTGCTCGGCCGCAACGCGAACCGCCACGCCGCACATCCGGCGGCGGCAGCGGTCTCGCCGGCTCCGTCGGCCACGTACGCCGCTGGGCTCGGCAGCTACACGCTGGTGTATGCCGACGACCCCCTGCGCGTCGTACCCCTCGACGGCAGACCGAAGCACACGGTACGGCTGTTGCCTGCCGGTGCTCCCGGCCCGGCGATGGCGGTCGGCGACAGCCTCGCCGTCCCGGTGTCCGGGACCGTCTATTCCATCGCCTCCCCCTTCTCGGACGCGGTGACGGTGGTGGGATCCGGCGATGCGCTCTTCCCCTCCGTCTACCCCGGGGTCTTCGGCGTGTTCCAGCGTGGCAACCTCGACACCGGTGGCTCCGGCAGGGTCGTGCTCGAGCGGGTCGGCGGCGAACTGGCACCGGCCCTCACGCTCCCACCCGGGTACCGGCCGGAGGCGCATCTGGGGGCCGAATTCCTGCTTTCCGGTCCCGAGAACGGCGCCCAGCGCATGCTCCGCCTCTGGCAGCCGGGCTCCTCGCCGGCGGGGACGTTCGTCGGGACCCTCGGTCGTTTGCATGCCGTCGTGGGGATCAGCGACACGACGGTCGCCTGGATCGCCACAGACCCGTGCTCGGATGTCGAGTGCCCGTTGCATATGACCGACACGTCGACCGGAGCCGACCGCGTCGTGCTACCTCCGCCCGGCCACCACGGCTTCGAGCCTGGGGGTGCCTTCTCTCCGGGCGGGCAGCGCATCGCCGCCTTTGTCGCCGGCGCGTTCGACAACCATCCCGTGGCTCAACTCGCCATGGTGGACGTGGGGGCGGCAACATCGAGGGTCGTAGCCGGGAGCGACGTCGAGGTGGGAGAGCCCCGGGGCTTCGCCACGTGGACCCGCGACGGCGTGTACGCGCTGTTCTGTGGGGGCTCGGGCAACCTCCGGGCCTGGGCCCTGCGGGACGGGACCGTGGTGGGCACGGGCGCGCCAGGCTCCTCCAACATCGTTGCCTTCTGACTGCTCGACGCGGCGGGCCTCCGCTCGGGCCCTCAGCCCTCCGCCGGAGGGGTAGCCAGGGTGATGGTGGCGGTGCGCTCCTCTGTCCCGCGCAGCAGGTCGACCTCCAGCGTAGCACCGGCCCCGAGGCCCTCCATCGACTTGTACAGGTCCTCGACGCTCGCCACATCTGCGCCGGCAACCTTGACGATGTAGTCGCCCTGCTCCAGGCCCGCCGCTGCGGCCGGGCTTCCTTCCTCGACCACCCGCACCAGCAGGCCGTCGCGGTCGGGGAGGCCGACGGCCCGGCGGAGGCGCCGGGCCATCCGGCCCGGGATGATGCCGAGGCCGAGGTGCGGCCGGAACGGGGACTGGCCCTTGCCGAGGGCCTCGACGCGCCCGGCGAGCTGGGCGTCGGCGGGCAGGGCAAGGTAGAAGCCCTCACCGGCCCGGTTGGTGTTGAGGGCGACGAATCGCCCTGCGGCGTCGACCACGGGTCCCCCGGACGAGCCGTGGGCCATCGGAGCGGTGTGCTCGATGCTGCCGGCGATGGGCCGCCCGCGGGGGCCACGGAAGCCGCGCCCCACCGACGAGACCTGACCGAACGTCACCCGCAGGCCCCGGCCCCCGCGGTTGGAGAGGGCGAAGACCGCCGTCCCGATGCCCGGCAGGTCCGTGCCCGGCGACCACTCGATGGCGGGGGCCCCGGTGGTGTCAACTGTCACGACGGCGAGGTCCCCGTCGAGGTCCACGCCCGCTACCTCCCCGGCTGCGCTACGCCCGTCGGCGAACACGACAGTGACCTCCCCGGCCCGCACGTTGTGGGCGTTGGTGAGCACCTTGCCGTCGCCGACGACGACGCCCGACCCCTGCCCCCAGCCCCCGCCGATGCCCACGACCGACGGGCCGGCCTTGGCGGCGACCGTTGCGACTGCTTCCTGCAGCTCCTCAATAGCGCCCATCCCATGCCTCCTCACTAGTAACTTGCAATTCACAAGTTACCACGAAGCGGCGACGCGGGCGATGCCGATTACGATGGCCCCATGAGCGAAGCGCCCGTGACGCCTCTGGCCGCGGCGGTGGCCCGGGTGGGCGATCGGTGGACGATGCTGCTCGTCGAGGCGCTGCTCGAAGGTCCCCGGCGGTTCAACGACCTGATCGAGGCCCTCCCCGGCATCGCCCCCAACATCCTGTCGCAGCGCATCAAGCACCTGGAGCGGGAGTTCCTGATCGTTGCGGAGCCCTACTCGGAGCGGCCCCCGCGCTTCGCCTACCGCTTGAGCGAGGAGGGCCAGGACCTTGCCGGTGCCCTCCGGCTGCTCGGCGACTGGGGGGCACGGCACTCGGGGGCCGAGCCGCCACGCCACGAGGTGTGCGGCACGGCGATGGAGCCCCGCTGGTACTGCCCGACGTGCGCCGTCGTCATCGACGACGCCGAACCCGAACTCCGCTTCATCTGAGGAGCCACCTGAGCATGAGCATGAGAAGGAGGGCGTGAGGCCGTGGACATCGAGGAGTTCTACGACGGCGACCCCCGCCGGCGCGGCGGGGAGGACCGTCAGTTCGGACTCAACTGGAGCGACGCCGCCGACGAGCACAGCTTGTGGGACCTGTACTGGAACGAGGGGACCGGCGAGCTGTACCTGATGCGCAAGCCCGTGGTCGATCCGCTGGTCGGTTGGGTCGGCTATGCCCTCCGCGACGACGCCCGCGAGCTGGAGTGGATCGAGCACCGTATCGTCGGCGTAGCGGAGAACCTGATCCATCCCCGGCACATCCAGGCGAAGACGGGCCAAGCCTCGGAGCGGCACCCGAAGGAGGCCCTGACCGAGGACCTCCAGGTGGAGATCCTGGGGGTCGTGCCCGACGCCGCGACCGTCGAGAGCGTGCTCGCCGGGTGGCAGGAAGCGATGGGCCAGCCGGACAGCCTGTCGTGGCTGCGCTCACGCCTCAGCGAGCAGGGGGTGTCAGTGTGAAGCGCAACTCCTCGACCGGGGCGGCGGCCAAGGCCGAGCGGTACGCCTGGTCGCTGTCGAAGGTTGTGGCCGGGAGGAGGCGGGCCTCGACGGCGACGTCCAGCGCCTCGTTCCCGGTGGATCCTTCGGGCCCGGTGTGCTTGGCGGGCCCGAAGGGGTAAGGGTCGAGGACCACGCGTCCGTCGACCACGTCGATCGCGGTGGGCCGGGCCGGTTCCTCTGACCGTTCATGGATCGGCGGCAACGTCGTGCCCGCCAACTCCTCGAGGGGCCGCATGCACAGCAGGAGCGACAGGAAGTCGAACCCCCGCAGCAGCAGGTAATCGGCTTCGGCCCCCGACGGCTCACCCAGTTCCCGGCGGGTGCGCACCTCCCAGGCAACCTGTCCGGCGAGGAATGCCTCGGCGACACGCCGGGGCGCGCCCTCCAGCGATCCGAGACCCTCCGCCAGCAACCGGCTGAAGTGCATCGAGGTGAGCAGCCCGGCGTAGGGGTCGGCACCGGCCACAAGGTCGATCCCACGGCGGTAGATCGCCACCCGCTCGTCCATCGGCACGGTGAGGAAGTCGTGGGGCCTTCCCCGCTCGTCGATGGTCGGTGCCGCCTCCCAGGTGAGCCATCCGTCGTCGTGGTGGTGGGCCGCGGCCAGCAGGGAGGGATTCGGCTTTTGGTGCCCGGCCCGGGCGAACAACCCCGCCAACCGGGCGTGGTCGGGCTGGGCCACCACCAGGATCACCTGGGCGCTCCGCCGGATGATCATCGTGCGTGGGAATATATGACCCGGGGCCCAACGGCGTCCCGACCGGCGCCCTGGCCTGCGCTACCGTGGAGGTGGAGATGCCCTCGTTCCAGCAGATGGTGGAAGCGGCCCGACCGAACGTCCGGGAGATCTCGGCCGCGGCAGCGAAGGAAATGGTCGACGCGGAGCCCGACGCCCTGATCCTCGACGTCCGGGAGGATCACGAATGGGCCAGCGGCCACATCCCCGGCGCCGTCCACGTGCCCCTCGGGCAGCTCGACTTCCAGGCGGACCCCGCGGGCCCACGCCCGAACACCGAGCTGACGGAACGGACGGACAAGCTCATCGTCGCCCAGTGCCACACCGGCCAGCGGTCGATCCTCGCCGCCGACCTGCTGCAGAAGCTCGGCTACCACAACGTCGTGTCGATGAAGGGTGGCATTGCGGGCTGGGCGCGCCTGGGCCTGCCGCTCGACTGAGCCTGGGTGCTCCCAGACATTCTTTGAGTATAAAAGGTTGTAGAGCAGCGCTTTATACTCAAGGTTTCCAGTTGTCGTCCGCTCCTGCGGAGCGTTCGATAACCCCCGAATAGGAGCCAGGGGGGATCCGCAGCTCATCCGGCTCCGCTTCGCTCCGCCGGGCTGCTACTCCCCCCTGGACCCCCCTGGCTGTTCGGCGGTGGGGCGCTAACCGGGGCTCGACGCCGCAGCGGTCCCGACCTCCTGGTACATGGTGCGGGTGTAGGTGCCGTCCTCGAAGACGAGGCTCGTCACGGATCCCCGCTTGCACACCACCTTGGCGAGCCACGGCCGCAGGGGACGGCCCTCGATGGCGAGGCGGGCGATCATGACCGGTGTCATGTGGGAAACCGCCACGACTTCTCCACCTGGATGGGCAAGCCGCATGGCCTCCACGGCCCGAACCATGCGTGCCGCGACGCTACGATAGGACTCGCCCCAGCTCGGGCGGAACGGATTGACGAAATACCGGAGGTTACGCGCCTTGAGAAACACGCGCCGGTCCGCGTACTGGCCCTGCAGGTGGCTCTGTGTCTCGATGATGTCCGGACAGGCGATGACGTCGAGCCCCCGGGCACACGCGATGGGACCGGCCGTCTCCTGTGCCCTGGTCAGCGGGCTGGCGTAGATCGCCGCCAGGGGGTGGGAAGCGAAGTACTGGCCGAGCGCTTCTGCGGTCTCGCAGCCCTGCGCCGATAGCGGAAACCCTTCCAGCAACCCGTACCAGATGTTGTCCGGGTTCTCGACCTCGGCATGGCGAACGAGATGGATGACGGTCGTGGGCATGGGCACACAGGGTAGCGGGATGCGTCGATCGTGAGGGGGCCGCTGGCCCTCGTCGGCGGCGCGGTCGAGGCGGCCCCGGTGCTCTCACGTGCGGACGCGGAGGACCCTGCCTGGCGGGACCGCCT
>DASPZW010000182.1:0-6588 GCA_035636055.1 Actinomycetota bacterium | reverse complement strand
ACGAGACGTGGCACCGAGGCCGTGGCCGGGGGTGATCGCCAGTGGCGCGCTACCCGGCGGGCCCGCTGAAGGACGTGATCCAGGCCCGGCGCATGCCGGGTGAGAGCGCAGCCGAGACGGCCGCCCACTACGGCGTGTGCGCCGAGGCCCTCAGCAGGCTCCTGGCGGCCGAGGAGGTGGGCGAGGTCGCGGCAGACCGCTGGGCGATTCGCCTCGGCCTGCACCCCCGCCACCTCTGGGGTTGGGAATGGGACCTGGGACCAAGCCGGGCCGCGGCCGGCGGGTTGCCAGCCGGGGACCCGACCAGGCGTGCGGCCTGCGGCCAACGGACAACAGCCCGAACGACGGACCGGACGAGAGAACTACCTACAGACCCAAGGGTCGAAGGAGGAAACCTGCCATGACGACGACAACTGATGCACCCCAGGCGGCGCGGCCGAGGGGCATGACCACCTGCCCGGAGTGCTTCGCAGGAGCTCGCTTCGCCAACTGCGAGGCCTGCGGGGGATCGGGCAACTTCTCGGACGAGCTCTGTGCGCGGTGCGGCGGCGCCGGCCAGGTCGAGCTGGAGGGGCCCTGCCCCGCCTGCGCGGGGAGCGGCCTCGTGACGACCGCCTACGTCCGCATCGCCGACGCAGCTGCCTATGCGGCGGGCGAGGTCGTGGCGGAGCGCAGGCACGGCGACGACGCCGGTGAGGGTGAGGTCTGGGCCCAGACCCATGAGGGTGTGACCGTCTACGGCCTTGCGGCCTACGGGTTCCTGCGGGAGCGCCTGCGGACCCAGCCGAGGGTCCTGGTCGAGGCCACCCAGGTCCCCGGCCACCTCGGCCACCCCATGCCCGTCACGGCGGTGCGGGTCCCGGGCCTCAGCCTCCTCCTCTCGGGCGTCACCTGGGGCTACACCGGGACCGGGCCGAACGGTCTCGCGGCCATCCTGCACGACCTCGGTGCCTTCGAGGACCACCGCCAGGCCCTGGGGTGGGTGGCCGCCCGGCCCCAGTTCTCCACGTGGTCGCTGGTGGTTGTCCGGGCAGGCAACTCTGCGGGAGAGGCGCCGCCCAGCTCCGAAGCGTCGCCCCCGGGCGGGGTGAGGCCATGAGCCGCTACCGCATCCCCACCCGGGACGCCCAGGACGTGGGCCGGGAGGCGACACCACCCCCGCCCGCAACCGAGGCCGTGGTCGGTTGGGACGCGGCGCTGGCGACGTTCTTCGCCCAGGTCGGCCCCGCCCCCCTCGACCAGGCGGACGAGGCCGAGCTCGCGCTCTGGGTCGGCGGGCGCCATGGCGAGATCACCACGCCCCGGGCCCTGGCCGCCTGCATCGCCCGGTACGCGGAGGTTCCGCCGGCCGTGATGCAGGCCCTGGCCGCAGACCAGCGCAACCAGCCGGCCCGTCCCGCCTCCCGCCTGCTCGTCGCCCTCTCGGCGGCTCAGCCGGGGCCCGGGGAGGGGCTGGCCGAACAGACGCAGGAGCCCACACAAGCCCATGTGCACAAAGAGAAGGAGGAGGAGATGCCAACCCTGACCCGTTGCGTCGAGGTGTACCTGAACGAGGAGTTCCTGGATCCTTCCGTCTATCTCGACGGCTACCACCCCGGCCAGCGCATGCGCCTCGCAATCAGCTACGAGTCGGCGCTGGGCGAGGACCTCGACGTCTGCGAGGAGGCCTTCGAGCTGTTCAACGTGGGCGACCAGCCCGAGTACGGGCCGAACCCCATCGCCCTTCGGTACTACGCAGCGGGCAACCGGAGCCTGTGCATCGGCGACGTCGTCGTGGTCGACGGCAGCGCCTACGGCTGCGAGTCGACGAGCTTCTCCGAGGCTGTCGGCTTCGAGGCGCCGGCTCACACCGGGGACCCGGACGAGGACCCCTGCGCGGACTGCGGCAAGGTCGGCCCGAGTTGCCGATGCTGCCAGAACTGCGGCGCCCCCCACGGGCGCGGCACCTACGGCCACTGGTCGCGCTGCGCACCCTTCTTGGACCCGAGGCCCGAGGGCGAGGAGCAGTCCCAGGAGAGTGAGAACCGGGCCTACCGCTGCGACCCGACGGGAAGCTCGAGGGCGGCGGGCTTGGAGCCACCGCCTGCCGGCGACGAGCCGGGGCTCCCGCAGGCCGGCGGGCCTGTCGGGCCGGGCCCCGACACCCTGGCGCCGCCGGCCCACGGCCGGCGACGGGGCTGGGAGGTCTTCGACCCCAGGGACGGCCGGCCGATCCGCCGGCTGCGATTCCGCTGGATGGCGGCGCTGGTGGCCCGGTTGATCCGCGGCGACTACGCACGGCCGGGGGAGGGCTGGTGAGCCACGACCTGCAGCAACCCAATCCGAGCTGGAGGAGGTAGCGATGCCCAAGCCCAAGTACATCCTGGAAGTCACCCGGACGGACGGCTGCCCGGTGAGCCCCCTCGCCGGCGTCCTCGGTAGGGCGGTGGAGCGCGTCGCCGTGTACGACGACGACGAGCTGGCACGGCGCCTGGAGCAGGCGAAGCTGCACCCCGAGTACCGGGTCCGGTACTGGACCTACCCCGAGGACGGCACGGGCTGCGACGCGGTGCAGCTGCGCCACTCCCGGCGGACCGTGCCCTGGGAGCTCGAGGAGCGGCGGCTGCTGGCCGCCGGCTACGTCCCCTACTGGGACCCCGGGGACGAGGCCCGCTTCGCCACGCTGGTGTGCTGCCGGTGTGGGCAGGGCCTGTCCTGCGTCGGCATGGGCAAGGCTGAGCTGGGCCTGGTGTTCGGCATCTGCCGGGGCTGCGGGTCCTGGCTGTGGTACCTGGCGGAGCCCCGCAGGCCGGGGGAGGCGACGCCCTGATGGCGGAGCCCAGGCTCACCAAGGCACAGTCCGAGGCACTGCGCGTGCTGGCCATGGAGGGCCGGGCCCGGATATCGAACGTGACCAGGCCACGAGACGGCCGGGAGCCCTGCATCTACTGGCAGTCCTGGGTCGCTCTCAAGGGGCTTGGCTACGCCAGCCCCCAGCCCGCCACCGGCTGCCATGCAGAGATCACCGGCGCCGGCCGCCGGCGGGCTCGGCTCCTGGCCGGGGGAGCGCGGGGTGAGGGTCGCGGCGGCCGGGCCCCCGACCGGGCCGATGGCAGCGGCGGGACTCGTCGCCCAGCTCACCGGAGCGCACCCTCGGGCGCCGACCCCGGTCGTCCCCACGACGGTGCTGCTCGACCACTGCGGTTGGCGGTGGCTCCGCACGAAGGACAAGCTGGGTGCAGGTCGCACCTGAGGACATCACGCTACGGAAAGGAGACGAGCATGCGACGAGCCACGATGCTCTTGCTGGGCCTGGCGCTGGCTGGCTGCTCCGCCACACCGGGCCACGTCGGCCAGGGCGGCGCAGTGTCGACCCCGGCGCCGGACGAGGGAGCGGGGATGGCCCCGGCGAGCACGCCCGGTGCCACCAACCCGGCGGTGACCCAGGACAGCATCCACCAGAGCATCTGCGTGCAGGGGTGGACGGCCACGGTCCGCCCGCCGGCGAGCTACACCGACCGGCTCAAGGCCCAGCAGATGGCCGCCCTTGGGTTGACCGGACCGGCATCGGCCTACGAAGAGGACCACCGTGTTCCCCTGGAAGCGGGCGGAAGCCCTACCAGCGCCATGAACCTGTGGCCAGAGCCCTGGGACGGCCCCCGCGGTGCGCACCGCAAGGACGCCATCGAGAACAGGGTCCACGCCGCCATCTGCGCCGGACGCATGACCCTCGCCCAGGGCCAGGCGGTGTTCCAGGGGGACTGGTGGACGGCGGTCGTGCCGTAGGCCCACACCGACAGCTCCAACAGCGAGAGGAGGACGACGTGGATGAGCTGAATGCAGCAACGAGGTGCCGAGGGCCCCCGTAGCTCACCGAGCAACCACCGAGACACAACGAGGCGCCGAGCAACCTGCCGGCGCCTTTTCGCGTCGACGAGATCGACAAACCCCAGATCGACAAACCCAGATCTTCAAACCCAGGGAGGTCAACTGCAATGAGTGTGCTCACCATCGACCAGGTGCACGACAAGCTGCTCACCATCGACGCCACCCGTGAGGTGCTCGCCCAGACCGAGCCCCTCACCGAGGTCGCCTTCAGCCTCGCCGGCGACGACGTCGCCTTCGAGGTGGCACCGGGCTGGAACTCGGTGCTCGAGGCCCGCCCGGGCACCGACGTGCTCGACGCCAGGGTCCGGGTGCAGGGAAGCGTTTACCGGCTCACGAAGGACGCCATGCTGGCGGCCACCGCAGCGGTCGGCCTTCCCGACGGCTACGTCGCCAAGTGCCCGGCGGACCTGCTCAGCCTGAACCTTGCGTACTGGTTCAGCCACGACCACCGCCAGATGAAGATGCTCGCCCGCCAGGACGTGGCGATGGGCTTCACCCGCACCTCGCTCACCCCGTACTCCAACCTCCGCCTGCTCGACGCAGCCCTTGCGGCGGTCGCCGGGCGCTACGGGGAGGGCACCGTCTACGCCGACTACAAGCTGGCTCACTCCCTGCCGTCCACGCATCTGCGCCTGATCGTGCCCGAGACGATGCGGGCCGTGCGTGAGGGCGACGCCTGGTCGGCGGGCGTGCAGGTCGCCAACAGCCTCGTGGGGGAGGAGCCCACGGTGCTCACGGGATACATGCTGCGGTACTGGTGCACCAACGGCGCCATCATGACCGCCGTCACCTCCGGCAACTACAGCCGGCGCGGGGGGAGCCCCGACGAGGTCTACGAGTGGGCACGGCGCTCCGTCGACGAGATCCTCGGCGGCCTCGAGGAGGAGTTCTCGCAGCTTGACGAGCTGACCCGGATCCCCGTCGAGGGCGACGTGCGCCGGGCGGCGGCCGACCTCGGCCTGCGCATCCCGAGGGGCTTCGAGCGCGACGTCGTGGCCGAGTTCCGGCGCACCGGCGACTTCACCCTCTACGGCCTCATGAACGCGATCACCGCCTTCGCCAACGGAGCGGATGTCCCCGAGCGCACCCGCCAGGCGCTCATGACCGCAGGGGGGTCGCTGCCCAGGGCCGCCTCGCAGCGCTGCCCGCACTGCGGGCGCGCCGGGCACTAGGAGCACAGCCACAACGACCCCGAGGAGGAGGGGCCCGAGTCGGGCCCCCTCTTCTCCTCCGCAACCAGGCACAACCAAGCACCCAACCAACAAGGAGAAGGCCATGAGAGCTGTCTGGAACGGGACCATCACCCTCGCGGAGCTGAACGTGGCGGTGCGGCTGTACCCGGCGATCGACGACGCAGAGGTGGGCTTCCGCCTGCTGCATGCCACCGACTGCGCCCCGGTGCGCTTCCGGAGGGTCTGCACGGGCTGCGGCGACGACGTCGCCTACGAGGACCTGGCACGGGGCGTGGAATACGCCGGGGGCAGCTTCGTCAGCATCGCCGCAGAGGAGCTGCCCGCCGCCTCGTCAGGCAACAGCCTCGCCATCGCATCGGTCACCGGCGCCGGCGAGCTGGACCAAGCCCGCTACGACAGGGCCTACCTGGCGGGTCCCGTCGACGGTGCGGCCGCCGGGGCGTACCGCCTCCTCGCCGGTGCCCTTGCCCGCCAGCGGGCCGTGGGCATCGGCACCCTGGCCCTCAAGTACCGGGACCGCCTGGCGGCCGTCGGCAGCGACGGGGAGCTCCTCGTGGTGCACACCCTGCATTGGCAGCGCCGCCGGCCGGTCTTCCCGGAGCTGGCGGCCGGGCAGCCCCTGGCGGAGGACCTGGCGGCCGCCGGGGCTCTGCTCGAGGCCCGCCGGGGCCGGGCGTGGCCGGTGGACGACTACGGCCGGCGCCTGGCGGAGGTGGTCGCAGCCCGGCTGGAGGAAGCCAGGTCCCCGCAGGCCCAGCCAGCCGCTGCGATGGGGGAGCGGGCCGCCGCCGCGGGGGAGCGCGCCGGGGTGGGCGCCTGAGGACGGGAGGCCACATGTCCGCACGACACTGCCGGATCTGCGGCGAGGCGATACGGCGCCGAGGCGGGGCCTGGGTCCACGTCGAGCCGCCGGGCGCCGGCGCCACCACCCCCGGGGCCCATCGCGCGGAGCCCCTCGGCGACGACCTCGCCGCGGTGGCGGAGATGGCACGCATCGTCCGTCGCCACCTCGACGACGCCGCCCGTGACGGCCGGCGCCCCTGAACGAACCCGTCGGCTGGACCTCGCGGTCGCCCGTCCGGTTGGCCGCCATCGAGGTGGGCCGTCGGGACATGCAGAGCCATCGCTTCATCCCATTGCACGAGGAGCTGCCGCCGGGCAGCTCCTCGCCTAGCTGGAAGGAGGTCGTATCGACGTGGCTGTGTACAGAGACCTCGCAGGCGCGGTCGGCGCCGCCCTGGCCGCCAACGGCTCGGGCAGCCCGCTGCGGGCACTGGCGTTTCGCGGGCCAGGCGTGGCGGGGCTGGTGATCCGCCGGCCTGCCGAATCCATCGCCGAGGTTGGCCGGGCCAACGCCGAGATCGCGGCCCTTTGTGCCGCGGCAGGGGCGGACGTGGTCGCCGGCGTGAAGCGTGCCGTGATGGCCTGGCCGGGAGACCACACCCGGTCCGGGGACCACCCCAAGTGGGTGGCCGACTCGGCGGCCACCGGGTCCTGGGGTCGGCGCCTCGGCATCCTCAGCTGCCAG
>DASPZW010000181.1:0-9543 GCA_035636055.1 Actinomycetota bacterium | reverse complement strand
GCGGTCGGCATGAGTTCCCGGGCATCCCACCGCCCGGGAGCCCTGTCGGGCGGCGAGCGCCAGCGCGTCGCCATCGCCCGCGCCCTCGCCAACCGCCCGAGGCTCGTGCTGGCCGACGAGCCGACCGGCAACCTCGACGAGGACACCGCCGTCGAGGTGTTCCGCCTGCTGGAGTCGCTCCAGTCCGAACGCGGGTGCACGCTGCTGGTCGTGACCCACGACCGGGGCATCTCCCGGCGTGCGGAACAGGTGATGGCCCTCGACCACGGGCGGATCCGGTGAGCTGGGCCGACCGTTGAGCTGGGCCGACCGTTGAGCTGGGCCGACGCCATCCGGCTCGCCGCCCGCAGCGTCCTGCGCCGGCCCGGCCGCGCGGCGCTGACCGTCATCGCCGTCGCGCTTGCGGCCTCGCTGTTCACGGCCATGCTGACGATGGCGGAGACGGCCCGCACCCGGGTGCTCGACCAGCTCTCCAAGGGTGGCCCCCTGGCCGGGATCCAGGTGGCGGCGGCAGCGGCGGACCCATCCCAGGTGGACAGCGACAACCCCCGGCCCGGCTCGGCCCTGCCGATCGACGAGGCAGCGCTGCGACGCATCCGGGCGCTGCCCGGGGTCGGGACGGTGCTGCCCATCGTCACGGGGGAGTCGATCGTCATCTGGGACGACCAGGCCTCCTCGGCCTCCCCCGGAATGCCCGCGGGCACACCGCAGGACCGCGTCGTCGACACGATGGTCGGGGTGAACCTCGACCGTGCCGCCCAGCTCCCCATCACGGTCCTGTCGGGTCGCCTCCCCTCGGATGGATCGCTGACGGAGGTGGCGGTGACCCCGGCGTTCCTCGAGCGGTTCGGCATCGGTCGCAAGCAGGTGGCGACCGCGCTCGGCAAGGAGGTCGAGCTCGGCGCGCCGCGGGGGTTCCGGGACCCCGACGGCACCCAGCGGCTCCGGGGCCGGTGGAGCCGGGCGCAGATCGTGGGGGTCGTCGCCCAGCAGGCGGGCTCGGGCGGCATCCTCGCCTCGCTCGAGCAGGCCCAGGCCGCCCATGCCTGGACCGCCGGCGGCGACCTCGCCACCGATCCCGATGCCACCACGACCCCGTACTCCGGTTTGTTCGTCGTCGCCAAGGGCCTCGACCAGGTGGCGCACGTGCGGGCGGAGATCACCACGGTCGGCTATTCGACCAGCGCACCGGAGAACCTGATCGCCACGGTGCAGCGCTACATGCGGGTGGTGGAGATCGTGCTGGGCGGCATCGGCGTCATCGCCCTGGCGATCGCCGCCCTGGGGATCGCCAACGCTCTCCTCGCCGCGGTCCGGGAGCGCCGGCGGGAGATCGGCGTCCTGAAGGCGGTCGGCGCCAGGGACCGGGACGTGCTCCGGGCGTTCCTCATCGAGGCGGGCGTCATGGGGGCCCTCGGGGGCCTGATCGGCAGCGTGGTCGGGTTGCTGGTGGCGAGGGGCGTCGCCGGCATTGTCGACCGGTACCTCACGAGCCAGGGCCTGGCCGGGGTCCAGGTCGGGGTGCCCTTCCGCCTCGGCCTCGCCACGGTGGCGGGCTCCATCGTCCTTGCCCTGGTGGCCGGCGCCCTTCCCGCCCGCAGGGCCGCCCGCCTGCCGGCGCGCGAGGCGGTCGAGCTGTGAGGCGCCTGCTCGGTGCCCGGCTGCTCGGTGCCCGGCTGCTTGGTGCTGTGCTGCTGGTGTGTTCGGGCGTCGCCTGCACCTCGTCCCACACGGCCGCCGGCCCACGGGCCTCGCCGGCCGCGGTCCCCCTCGTGTACGTGGCGGTGGGGGCCAGCGAGTCGGTGGGCGTCGGGGCGACGGACCCTCTGCGCAATGCCTGGACCCAGGTGTTCTACCGGAGCGCCCTGCCCAGGTCGGCGGTCTTCGTGAACATGGCGGTCTCCGGCTCCACGACCGCCGACGCCCTCGCCAACCAGGTGCCCACGGCGGTGGGGCTTTCGCCCGACGTCGTGTCGGTGTGGCTCAACGTCAACGACCTGATCCACGGCGTCACGCCGGCAAGCTACGAGGCGGACCTCACCAAGCTGGTGTCGGCCCTGCGCCGGGGAGGGCGGACCCGGGTGCTGCTGGCGAACACCCCACCGCTCGACGACCTCCCGGCCTACCTGGCGTGCCTGCGGACCAACGGGTCGATCGGCATCTCGGTGTGCTCGCTCGGGCAGGTCACGGTCCCGGCGGCGGCCATGGTGGTCGCTGCCGTGGACGCCTACAACGCCGCGATCGCCAGGGTGGCGGCGGCCACCGGTGCGACCGTCGTGGACCTGCACGCGGTGGGCCTCGCCGCCCGGAAGGCGGGGACCGAGGCATCCCTTGTGGGCAACGACGGCTTCCACCCCTCCGACGCGGGCCACGCCCTGGTGGCGAAAGCCTTCGCGACCGCCTACCGGGGCGCGCAATGAAGGGCACGAGGCGTTGGTGGGAATCTGTTCGCAGCGAACGAAAAGTCACCAAACGTCTGGACTCAGGCGCCGCCCCCGTCCACGTCTGCGGGCAGGCCCCACATCCGGGCGTAGCGGCCCCCTGCCGCGAGGAGGTCGCCGTGCGTCCCCCGCTCGACGGTGCGGCCCCGGTCGACCACGACGATCGCATCCGCCTTGGCTGCCGCAGCGAGGTCGTGGGTGATCAGTACCACGGTGGCGCCGCTCGCCGCGGCCAGGATCTCATCGATCACCCGGCGACCGGTCTCGGGGTCGAGGTTGGCGGTCGGCTCGTCGAGGACCAGCACGCCTCGACCCGCAAGGAGCGTCCGGGCGAGGGCGATGCGCTGCCGCTCGCCGCCGGAGACCAGGGCGCCGTCGTTCCCGGCGGGCGTCTCCAGGCCCAGCGGCAGCGCCGCCAGCCAGGCCGACAGCCCGGCCTTCCGGCAGGCCTCGTCCAGCTCCTCGTCGGCGGCCTCGGGACGGGCCAGGCGGATGTTCGCCCCGATCGTGGTGTTGAAGACGTAGGCATCCTGGGCCAGCAACCCCACCAGCGCCCGCACGCCGTCCTGCGCGTAGCCGGCGACGTCGTGGCCGTCGACGACGACGCTGCCCGACTCGATGCCGCAGAAGCGCACCAGGGTCTGCGCGACGGTCGTCTTGCCGGCGCCGCTCGGCCCGACCAGGGCGACCACCCCGCCGGGCTCCACCGCCAGCCCCAGGCCGTCGGCGGCGAGGGGGAGGCCCGGCCCGTACCGCACCCGGAGGTGCTCGACGAGGATGGGCCCTGGCCCCGGAGCCGGCAGCGTGTTGGGCGGATCGACCACCGGCGGTTGGCGGTCCGCAAGGTCGAACAGGCGCCCCGCGGTGCGCAGGTCGGCCCGCAGGGAGTCCACGGCGGCCGGGACGCTCCGCAGAACCTCCAGCGTCGCCCAGCCGAGCAGGACCAGGGCCCCCAGATCCACGCCGGGCAGACGTCCGGAGCGGACGGCCGGGATGCCAACCGCGAGCATTGCCGGCGGCGCCAAACCCCAGACCAGGAGGCCGAGGCCCTCCCGAAGCCCCTTGCGCCACGCCGCGTGCCGTTCGGCAGCCTCCAGGGCCGCCTCGGCCCGGTCCAGGCGCCCGAGCCACTCGTCCTGCCTGCCGAACGCCACGATCTCCTGAACGCCGTCGAGGAGATCGGCGACGTCGGCAGCCAACTCCCCTCGCGCCTCGGCCAGCGTGCGTTCCTCGACGGATTCCAGGCGGAGCGCCAACCAGGGCGCGGCGCCACCCGCCAGCAGGGCAAGGACGGCCAGCACCGCGGCACCCACCGGGAGCACGAGCCAGGCCAGTGCCACGCTCGCCACCGCCGATACCACCGCGACGGCGACGGGGACAACGCCGCGCACGATCAGGGACTGAAGGCTGTCCACGTCGCCCGCGAACCTGCCGAGAAGGTCGCCGGTTCGCTCGCCACCGAGCCCCCCCGGCGCCAGCGGCTCGAGCCGGCGGAAGAACCACGTGCGGATGCCCCCCAGGGAGCGCAGGGCCGCGTCGTGGGAGGCGAGGCGCTCGAGATACCGGAACGACCCGCGGCCGATCGCCAGCAGCCGGACGACGGCCACCAGCACCATGAGGTCGAGGACCGCCGGGCGGAGGGCAGCGCGGGAGATGAGCAGGCCCGAGGCGGCCATGAGGCCGATCGTGCAGAGTGCCGCGGCAGAACCCGCGGCCACGGCAAGGGCGATCCGCGCCCGTTGGGGGGCCAGCAGGGCGAACGCCCGGCGGGCGCCACGCGACGTCACGCGGGCTCCAGGCTTCGCGTCGCACCCGGCATGGTCCCCGCTTCGATCCGTACGGTGCGGTCGGCCGCTACGGCGAGGGCCGCGGTATGCGCCACGACGACGACCGTCCGTCCCGCCATGAGGCGACGCAGGGCGTCGGCCACGATGGCTTCGCTCTCGGGGTCGAGGGCCGAGGCAGGCTCGTCGAGCAGCAGGAGGGGGGCGTCGCGCAGGAAGGCGCGTGCGATGGCGATGCGCTGGCGCTGGCCTGCCGACAGACCCCCGCCCCGCTCGCCCAGGAACGTCGCAGTGCCGCGAGGAAGGGCCGAGACGAACTCGGCGGCGCCGGCAAGCTCCAATGCCCGCCGGATGCCCTCCTCCGATGCCCCCGGCCTTGCCACTGCCAGGTTCTCCTCGATGGTCCCCCGGAACAGGTGCGGCCGCTGCGGGACCCACGCGACATGCTCCCGCCAGTCGCCAGCGGGCATGGCGCCAAGATCGACGTCACCGGCGGTGACCCGGCCCGCTGCGGGCTCCACCAGCCGGAGCAGCAGGGCCAGCACCGTGCTCTTGCCGGCTCCGCTCGGCCCTGTCAGGGCGAGGTGCTCGCCGGGGTGGATGTCCAGGGTGAGGCGGTCCAGGGCGGGCGCAGCCCTGCCCCGGTAGGAGACCGACACCTCCTCCAGGCGGATGGCCACCTGCCGCAGGTCCGGGACCACCAGACGGGGGAGCCCGCCGCCCGCCGCCTCGGCCTCTGCCTCGGCCTCCGCTGGCGCGGGGATCGCCAGCACCTCGAAGATGCGCTCGGCGGCGGCCATGCCCTCGGCGCTCGCATGGAACTGGGCGCTCGCCAGGCGGAGGGGCCCGTAGACCTCGGGAGTGAGGAGCAGGACCGCGAGCCCCGCCGCGAGGGTCATGTGTCCGTCCACGAGGCGCAGGCCGATCGACACCGCCACGAGCGCGGTCGCCACCGCGGCGATGGTCTCCAGGGCGAAGGCCGAGAGGAATGCCACCCGCAGCGTCTTCATCGTTGCGCGCCGGTGCTCCTCGCTGACCGTGCCGATGAGCTCGGCCTGCGGCCCGCTCCTGGCGAACAAACGTAGGGTTGGGAGGCCGCGGACGGCGTCGAGGAAGTGCCCGGCCAGCGTCCCGAGCAGGCGCCACTGCCGACGTGCGGGGGCCTGCGCGGCCAGGCCGATCAGCCATCCGAACAGCGGGACCAGGGGCAGCGTGACCGCGAGGATGAGGGCCGAGGTGCGGTCGGTGCGGACCACCCACCCCAGCACGGCCAGCGGGACGATGACGCTCAGGACCAACTGGGGAAGGAACCGGGCGAAGTAGGCGTCCAGGGCGTCGATGCCGCGGGTGGCCGCCAGCGTCACTTCCCCGGCGCTCTCCGCCGAGAGCCGGGCCGGCCCCAGGCCCACGATGTGCCCGGTGAGCGCCCGCCGCAGGTCCCGCTTGGCTCGGGCCGAGGTGCGGTGCGCGGCAGACTCCGCCCCCCAGGCGAGCCCGGCCCGGACGCCGGCGATGGCGGCCAGCCACCCGAGCCTGGGCGCTTCCTGGGCGAGGGTGGTGCCGGCCAGGAAGACCCGGGCGATGACCCCTGCGAGCAGGACGGCCTGGGCGACGAGGCACACCGCGCCGACGGTCCCGATCGTCACGCTCAGGGCCACGTAGCGTCGCACCGCCGGGCTGGCGCGGAGCAGCCGGGTGTCGATCGGCGGGGCCCGGCGGGGCCGGGGCGGCACGCTGTCCACGGGTGGCGCTACTGGCCCGGTGTGGCCGGCCCTGCGGCGCTCGGCCGGGACGCCGGTTGGGCCGCCGGTGGGGCGCTCGGTTGGGCCGCCGGTGGGGCGCTCGGTTGGGCCGCCGGGTGGCTCGCTGGGGCCGGCGGTGGGGCCGGCGGTGGGGCCGGCGGTTGGGCTGCCAGCCGGCCCGAGGTTACGCGCGTGCGGAACACCCAGTAGGTCCAGCCCTGGTACGCGAGCACCAGCGGCGTGAAGATCGCGGCAACGATCGCCATGAGCCGGAGCGTGTAGTGGCCGGAGGCTGCGTTGTCGATCGTGAGGCTGTTGGCAGCCCCGAGGCTGGAAACCATCACCCTGGGGTAGAGGTTGAGGAATATGGTTGCGATCAAGAGGACGATCGCGAGCGCGGTCCCGACGAACGCCCAGCCCTCGAGCCGCTCGTGCACCAGCCAGGTGACGGCGATGGCGGCCCCCATCGCGGCCACGGGCACGAGCGGCGGGACCAGGCCCAAGTAGGCGGCTCGCTCGGCATTGACGTAGGTCCAGACGAGGAACCCGATGACCGCCAGGGCCGCCGGCCACGCGAGGCGCCGGGCGACCGCCCGGGCTCGCTGGAGGACATCGCCGTCGGTGCGCAGCGTGAGGAACACCGCCCCGTGCAGGGTGAACAGCAGCCCGGTCGTGAGGCCCGCCCAGAGCGCGTAGGGGTTGAGGAGGTCCAGCAGGGAACCGGTGAAGTCGTGGTGGGCGTCGATCGGCACGCCCCGCAGGATATTGCCCCAGGCCACCCCCCACAGCACGGCCGGGACGAGGCTGCCGAAGAAGATCGACCGGTCCCACAGCCGGCGCCACCCTGCGTCGGCGCCCTTGCCCCGGAACTCGAACGCAACCCCCCGCATGATGAGGGCGCCGAGGATGAGGAACAGCGGGAGATAGAAGCCGCTGAACATCGTGGCGTACCACTCGGGGAATGCGGCGAACGTCGCTCCGCCGGCCACGATGAGCCAGACCTCGTTGGCGTCCCAGAACGGGCCGATGGTGTTGACGACCACCCGGCGCCCCGCCTCGTCGCGGCCGACGACCGGCAGCAGGATCCCCACGCCGAAGTCGAACCCTTCGAGGAAGAAGTAGCCGGTCCAGAAGAGCGCGATCCCCACGAACCAGGCGACGGCCAGCCAGTCGTGGTGCATGTCAGTAGACCAGGGCCGGTTCAGCCTGGCCCGCTTCGTGCTCGTCGTCCTGCGCCGACGGCCCGGCCCGGCCGATCCGCGCCATCAGCCAGAAGTCGATGGCGGCGAGCACGCCGTAGAGGAGGGTGAAGCCGAGGAGCGTCGCCGTCACGTCGGCGGTCCCGACCGTGGGCGACACCGCCGTGGTCGTCTTCATCAGCCCGTAGATGACCCATGGCTGGCGGCCCATCTCCGTGAAGATCCACCCGGCCGAGTTGGCGATGTACGGGAGGGCGAGGGCGGGTACGAGGACCCACAGGAACCGTCGCGAGCGCTCCAGCCTTCGCCGGCGCATGAGGTAGAGACCCAGCGACGACAGCCCGATCATGGCGAACCCGGCTCCCACCATCGTCCGGAAGCCCCAGTAGGTCACCCAGATCACCGGCGTGTAGGAGCCCGGCCCGAACTGTGCCCGCTCCTGGGCCTGGATGTCGTTGATCCCCTCGACCTTCCCGTTCCAGCTGTTGGTGGCGAGCACCGAGAGCAGGTGGGGCAGGCGGATCTGGAAGATCGGCTGGCCCGACAGGTTGCCGATGGTGAGCAGCGAGAAGCTGGCGCCGGTCTCGGTGTCGTAGAGCGCCTCGGCCGCCGCCATCTTCATCGGCTGGATCTTCGTCATCACCTGGGCCTGCATGTGGCCGACGAAGGCGACCCCGAGGGAAGCGACGAAGGCCACGACCATGGCGATGCCGGCAGCCTTACGGAACAGCTCCACCTCGTTGTGGCGCAACAGGTGGAAGGCGCTGATGCCGATGACGAAGAATGCACCGGTGGCGATGGCCGCCAGGATGGTGTGCCAGAACGTCACGATCAGGATCTGGTTGGTCAGCACCGCCCAGAAGTTCGTCAGCGTCGCCCGGCCGGTCGCGGGGTTGATCCGGAACCCGACGGGGTGCTGCATCCAGGAGTTCGCGGCCAGGATCATGAGGGCCGAGAGTATCGACCCGATGCTGACGATCCAGATCGTGGCCAGGTGGAGGCGGGGCGACAGCCGCTCCCGGCCGAAGATCCACAGCCCGAGGAAGGTTGATTCGAGGAAGAAGGCCATCAGCCCCTCCATCGCCAGCGGGGGGCCGAAGACGTCGCCGACGTAGCGGGAGTACTGGGACCAGTTCATCCCGAACTGGAACTCCTGCACGATGCCGGTGACGACCCCGAGGCCGAAGTTGATGAGGAACAGCTTCCCGAAGAAGGAGGTCATGCGCCGGTAGACGTCGTTGCCGGTACGGTGCGCGGCGGTCTGGAAGATGGCGAGGAGGAACCCGAGCCCGATGGTCAGGGGGACGAAGAGGAAGTGGTACACGGTCGTGATGCCGAACTGCCAGCGGGCGAGCTCCAGGCGAGTCACGGTCGTCTCCCTGCCTAGGCGGTCATTCGCCCAGCCACAGGCTACCCCCTCGTGGCTCCCCCGGGACGCCGGGCGGCGATCTCCTCCAGGCGGTGGCGGAAGTTCATGACGCCGTTCGCCGGGGCGCCGAGCTCCGCGACCCGTTCTGCGAGCCGCCGGTCCGAGGTGACGACCCGCAGCGTGCTCGGCTCTGGGTCGGCGGCGACCATCCGGACGATCTCGTCGTCGGCGGCGTTGGCGCCGTGGCGGGTGGCATACGCCACGGTCACGCTGCCATGGCGTCCCGGGGCGACGTCGGGGAGCCGGCGGTCGAAGACGACGGTCACGTCCTCGCCGGTCGCTGCCGCGTAGGCATCGAGCTCGTCGATGAGCCGGCGCGCCGCCCGCTCGGGGTTGTTCCACCACCCGTCCGGCCGGGAGCCCATGAGGTTCGAGCCGTCGACGAGCCAGCGGGTCTTAGAGCCGCTGGACCGCGAGCTGGGCATAGGCCTGTCCTCCCGTGCCCCCGATGGGCATGTGGACCCCATCCTTGCCGAACCACTGCGGGTGCGCGGCGGCGAGGGCGTTCCAGTCGGCGACGGCGCAGCGCCGGTCCGGCGTGCACCCCGCCTGGATCACCGCGTTGTTGGACGCCACCCAGGAGCAGTACGGGCAGTGGTCGGTGAGCAGCACGAGGCGGCGCCCGGCGGCGACGGCCACGAGTTGGTCGAGCTGGGCCGGGGTGAAGGTGCCGTTGGTCCCGAAGTGCACGATGACGCTGGCGCCGAGCCGGCCGGTGGCCGCGAGCGCCCGCATCCCGGCGATGCCGGCGTCCGCGCCGCGGCTGACCACGGCGTCGATGGCGATGCCCGGCACCATGGCGCGGAGGTTGGGGGCTGCGTCGAGCATGACGGAGTCCCCGATGGCCGAGACACCGCCGGCGGGCGGTGTCGCCGGGGGGGGTGCCGGCAGGGCGGGCCGCGGCGTGGTGCGGGTGGGGGCCGGAGCCGTCCGGGGGGCAGCGTGGGT
>DASPZW010000180.1:0-2147 GCA_035636055.1 Actinomycetota bacterium | reverse complement strand
CGGTTCCCTCCACCGTCAGGTCGCCGTAGACGGCCCTGGCCATCGCCACCCGTTCGGCGGCGACGAACCCGTGCCGGATCACGTCGCCCGATCCCCATGCGGCGCGCAGCACCCTGCCACCCGCGAACAGCGCTTCGACGAGCTCCGACCAGGCCGCGGCGTCCTCCTCGGGGAGGAGGAACAGGGAGAGCAGGTGGTCGTGGAGCTCGTCGGCGTCCCGCACGTCGGGCCAGGCGTCCTCCCGGACCTCCTGGATGGCGGCGGACGACAGGGCCCCGACGCCACCCGAGAGCTCCGGGTCCGTCCGCCGGAGCGAGACTGCCCTCGCCCTGCGCTCCTCCAGGGGAGCGTCGTCGAGGAACGCATAGGGGTTTGCGTTGAGGATCTCGTGGCTCATCGGCGACGGCGCTGGCGTCTCGACCGCGACCACCCGGATCTCGCCCCGGTCCATCGCCTCGACGATGCCGATCAGGCCGTCGAGGTCCATCGCCTCGTGGAGGCAGTTGAGGACCGTCTCGTTGACGAGCGGGTGGTCGGGGGGTTCGATGGGACCGCTTCGGTTCTCCTGGCAGGCCACCTGGTCGGGGAACACGGCCGCGAGCAGGTCGTCGGACCGCATGCGGAGGATCGGCGCCGGCACCTTCCGGCCCCCGGTGCGCCGCAGCAGGGCGAGTCCCCGGGTGGCGTTCCACCGCCACCGGTTGCCGAACATCGGCGACGGGAGCACGGCCTGGATCAGGGTGTCGCGCAGGGTCTTGGGGCGGAGGAAGGCGAAGACCGAGTCGAGGGGGAAACTGTGCTGCTCGCCCAGGGACAGCACGACCCCGTCGTCGGTGGCCGCTGCCTGCAGTTCGAAGTCGAAGTTCACGCAGAAGCGCTTGCGGAGCGCAAGGCCCCAGGCCCGGTTGATCCGGCCACCGAACGGCGTGTGCAGGACGAGCTGCATCCCCCCGCCCTCGTCGAAGAAGCGCTCGGCGACGATCGTGTCGGTGGTCGGCACCACGCCGAGGGCCGCGACGGTCTCCGCGATGTAGTCGACGATCTGGGCGGCGCCCGCCTCGTCCACGAGGGCGACCTCCGTCAGCCAGGCCCGGGCCGCCGGCGGGTCGCCCAGCCGCTCGGCGACGCCGGCCCGCAGGTTGGACACGGCCTCGGAAAGCTCGGCGGTGCGGGCCGGGGCCTCCCCCAACCAGAACGGGACAGACGAGGGGGCGCCCTGGGCGTCCTCCACCCGGACCCGCCCGGACTCGACCCGGCGGATCCGCCACGAGGTGTTGCCCAGGAGGAAGACGTCGCCGGCCATGCTCTCGATGGCGAAGTCCTCGTTCACCTTGCCGACGAAGACCTCCTCGGGCTCGGCGATGACGTCGTAGTCGGCCGTGTCCGGGATGGCCCCGCCGCTGGTGATGGCGGCGAGGCGGGCGCCCCGGCGCCCCGAGACCATCCCGTTGACCTGGTCCCGGTGCAGGTGGGCACTGGCCCGGCCCCGCTTGGTGGCGAAGCCCTCCGACAGCATCTCGATCACCTCGTCGAACTCCTGCCGGGTGAGGTCCCGGTACGGGTAGGCCCGCCGGGCCAGCTCCCAGAGGGACTCCTCGGAGACCTTGCCGGTGGCCGCCGTCGCGACGATCTGCTGGGCGAGGATGTCCAGCGGCTTGGCCGGCATGATGACCCGGTCCAGCTCCCCGGCCCTCGCCGCCATGACGGCCGCCGCGCTCTGGACGAGTTCGTCACGCGTGAGCGGGAACAGGACCCCTTTGGGGATCCCGCCGAGCCAGTGGCCCGAACGCCCGATGCGCTGCAGCAGGGTGGCCAGCGCCCTGGGGGCGCCGAGGTGGCAGACGAGGTCGACGTGGCCCACGTCGATGCCCAGCTCGAGGGATGCGGTGGCGACGACCACCCGGAGCGCGCCGGACTTGAGGCCCTCCTCGGCGGCGAGCCGGGTTGTGCGCGACAGGCTCCCGTGGTGGGCGGCGACCTTGCCCTCGCCCAGCCGGGCCTCGAGCTGGTGGGAGACACGCTCCACAAGCCGGCGGGTGTTGACGAACACGAGGGTGCTTCGGTGCTCCTCGATCATCGAGGCCATGCGGTCGTACACCTCGCCCCACATCTCGTGGCTTGCAATCGGCCCCAGCGGCTGGCCCGGG